>JANXPQ010000577.1 GCA_025357235.1 Betaproteobacteria bacterium | reverse complement strand
TGGTGCGGCCCCTGCCGCAGCTTCGCCCCGGTCTTCGAGGCGACCTCGGAGAAACATGAGGGCGTGGTATTCGCCAAGGTCAATACCGAAGAGGAGCCCGAACTGGCCGGACACTTCGAGATCCGTTCGATTCCGACCCTGATGGTGTTCCGCGAGAAAGTCATCCTGTTCTCGCAGCCGGGTGCATTGCCGGCTTCAGGACTGGAAGCCGTGATAAAGAAAGTGCAGGAGATCGACATGGCCGAAGTGCATCGCGACATTGCGGCACAGGAAGCCGCGGACACCGGCACGCCTTCCTGACCTTCATGGCGCCGGCCGTCCTCGACGAATTCGGGTTCGATCGTTTCGTGTCGGAAAACGATACGGCCGTAATCGGCTTTGTCGAAAAAGAGGGTGACGCAGCCGCATTTTCCGCGCTGGTGAACGGTATTCTCGGCAAACATCCCGGCGTCGCTTTTGCGCAGGTCGGTGGCAACAGCCGCGCATTGTTCGACATGTTCGGACTGAGCGGCACCGGCACGGCGATTTTTCGCGGGCGCGTCGGCATGTATCTCGAGCCCGGCCTGCCGGCTGCCGACCAGTTGACGCGATTGCTCGACGGCATCGTTGCGCTGAACATGGACCGTGTACGCGCGGAGATCGAACAGGAAAGAGCGGCGCGGGAATCGCTGGCCGTGCACCGCGTCTGTCCGGCGACGCGGCGCGGCAAGTTCTAACGAGCAGTCAGCCGTCGGTCGACGGATAAGTCCCCGATTCGCCCAGCACGTATTGCTGGACCGCCTTGTCGCGCAGCCGGTCGAGGAACCACTTGAGCGCCTTGCCGGCCTGGCGCGGATGCCACGCGAGATGGACGTTGGTCATCGATTTCGATCCCTCGACATCCTTTTTCACCAGCCGCCCGGCGGCGATGTGGGGCGCTGCCCAGAGCAGGGGCAAATAGCCCGCTCCCAGCCCGGCAATTTGCGCCGACACCTTGGCCCGCAAGGTCGGGACCGTCAGGGCGTCCTGTCCGTCGAGCAATCCAGACGTGCGCGGCGGCAGGTTGCGGGACGTGTCGGCGGCGGATACGGCGCGATGCTGCAGGATGTCCTGTGCGGAAAGCGGGTCGGGCAATGCGGCGAGTGGATGGTCGGGTGAGACGACGAAGACGAATTCGAAGCTGCCCATGGGTTCGATGGCCAATAATCCTTCCGGCGGCGAATCGCCGGGCGCTCCGATGACCAGGTCGGTCCTCCCGCTCAGCAGGGCATCCCAGCAGCCGCCCAGTACTTCCGTCGTCAGGCGGATGCGCGTGCCGGATGCCTCGCGATAGAAGTCCTTCAACACCGGAAACAAGCGCTCGGTCGGAACCAGGTCGTCGACCGCGATGCGCAATTCGGTCTCCCAGCCGGTCGCAACATGCTTGACGCGGCATTCCAGGTCGGTCGCTGCGCGCAGCAGATGGCGCCCCTCCCGCAGCAGAGCTTCGCCAGCATCGGTCAGGCGCGCGCGGTGACCGCTGCGATCGAACAGCTTGACCTCGAGGTCCTGCTCCAGCTTCTGGATGGTGTAGGTGATGGCCGAGGGAACGCGATGCAATTCCTCTCCCGCAGCAGCGAAACTGCCGTTACGGGAGATGGAATCCAAAACCAGCAATGCATCCAGTGAAATTCTCATGGTGGCTGCCTGGAAACTCGGCTATCATTCCAAAAAAATAACTGACTGATCAGTCAGCAAAACAATACCGCCGGGATATTCCCGCTTCCAAAAAACATCTCCGACGGTCCGCTGCCAGCGAGGGTTCTTGTCACTGGCAATAATTATTTGACCAGTTGAAGCGGCCGCGTGCGGTCGTCGACCGGAACTTTTCAGGGGTACGTTGTGCATACGCCGACCTTTCGTAATGTAACGATTCTGACGGCGCTGGTCACCGCAGCGTTGATTTCCGGCTGCGGATCGAAAAACGACACCACTGCAGTCGCGCCGAAAGCGGACGCACCCAAGCCCGATGCGGGAAAGACGGCCGATGCGGCCAAACCCGTTACCCCGGCACCCGCTGCGGCCGCCAAACCGGGATTGCCGGTCAAGGCTGAACCGGTCCAGATTCTGAAAGTATCGGACGACGTTTCCGCAGTGGGTTCCCTGCTCGCGGAAGAATCCGTGATCATCCGCCCGGAAATCGACGGGCGCATCGTCGGATTGCATTTCCAGGAAGGCCAGGCGGTCACGGCCGGCACCCGGCTGGTGACGATCGACAGCACCGAATACGAAGCACAGGCGGCGGCGCAGCGCGCGGACCTGAAGACCGAAGAGCAACGCCTGGTCCGCACCAAGGAACTCTACGAGCAGAAGTTCATCAGCAAGGACGCGCTGGACGTTCAGGTCGGCAATGTCGCGCGGCTGAAGGCCCATGTCGATGAGGCTGAGTCCCGCACGGCGAAGACCGTGATCCGGGCGCCTTTCTCCGGCATTCTGGGCCTGCGCCAGGTCAGCCCCGGCGCCTACGTGAAGGCAGGCAACGATATCGTGCGTCTCGAGAATGTCAGCTCGATCAAGGTCGACTTCCGCATCCCGGAAAATTACCTGTCGAAGATCCGCCCCAACCAGGAAATCTCGGTAAAGCTCGACGCCTATCCCGGCGAAGAATTCAAGGGGCGCGTCTACGCCGTCGAGCCGGTGGTAGACGAGCGCACCCGCACCATCGCAATGCGCGCGCGCATCCCGAACAACGGTTTCAAGCTCAAGCCCGGCATGTTCGTTCGCGTGGCCGTCACGCTCGACAGCCGTCCGAATGCCGTGATCATTCCCGAGCAGGCAATCTGGCCGCAAGGCAAGGACAGTTTCGTATACCGTGTCGTGGACGGCAAGGCGGCACTGACCAAGGTCGCCATCGGCAACCGCTCGCCCGGCTCCGTGGAAATAGTCAAGGGTCTGGCGGCTAACGACATGGTCATCACCGACGGCCAGATCAAGCTCAAGGATGGCGCGCCGGTATCCGTGATAGTGCCGCCGCCGGCTGCGGCACCGGGCGCTTCGCCCGCCCCTGCGGCGAAGAGCTGAACTCGACCAAAATCATTTCGGGAGCGGGACGATGATTCTCTCCGACATTTCGATCAAGCGGCCGGTTCTGGCCACCGTCATGAGCATGGTCATCGTGCTCATGGGTTTCCTGTCCTATTCGCGCATGGCCGTTCGCGAATATCCGAACATCGACCCGCCGGTCGTTTCGGTGCGCACGGTGTATAAGGGCGCGACCGCGCAGGTGATCGAAAGCGCGGTCACGCAGCCGCTGGAAGATTCCCTGTCCGGCATCGAAGGCATCAAGACCATCAAGTCGAACAGCCGGGAGGAAGTCAGCCAGATCACGATTACCTTCCTGACCAGCCGCGAGGTCGATGCCGCCGCCGCCGACGTTCGCGACCGCGTCTCTCGCATCCGCAAGCAGTTGCCGGCGACCATCGACGAACCGGTCGTCTCCAAGATCGAAGCGGACGCGCAGGCCATCATCTGGATCGCGGTCACCAGCGATCGCCAGTCGCCGATGGAGATCACCGATTTCGCCGATCGCTACTTGACCGACCCGCTCAAGGCCCTGCCCGGCGTGTCGTCGGTCATCATCGGCGGCGAGCGCAAGTACGCGATGCGGGTCTGGCTCGACCGCGAGCGGCTCGCGGCGCAGGGGCTCACCGTCCAGGACGTCGAGAACGCGCTCGTCAACCAGAACGTCGAATCCCCGGGCGGGCGCATCGAGAGCACGCAGCGCGAATTCACCGTCCAGCCGCGCACCGACCTGCGCTCGCCGGAAGATTTCAACAACATGATCATCTCGACGGTCGGCTATCCGATTCGCCTGAAGGATGTCGGCCACGCCGCCCCGGGGCCGTACGAGAACCGCAAGATCGTGCGCGTCGGCGGCAACGAGGCAATTGGTCTGGGCGTCGTCAAGCAGTCCACCGCGAACACGCTCGAAGTCGCGCGCGGGGTCAAGGCGGTGCTGCCGCGGCTGCAGGCCACGCTGCCTCCCGGGATGAAGGCATGGATCGCCGTAGACACGTCGGTGTTCATCGAGGAATCGATCAAGGCGGTCTATACCACCATGATCGAGGCGCTGATCCTGGTGGTGCTGGTGATTTTCGTCTTCCTGCGCAGCGCGCGCGCGACGCTGATCCCCGCCGTTGCCATCCCGGTTTCCGTGATCGGCCACTTCACCTTTCTCAAAGTGCTGGGCTTTTCGATCAACACCCTGACCCTGCTTGGCGTGGTGCTGTCCATCGGCCTGGTGGTGGACGACGCCATCGTGGTGCTGGAGAACATCCACCGCCATATCGAGGAAGGCATCGCACCGATGAAGGCGGCCTTCCAGGGCAGCAAGGAAATCGGATTCGCGGTCATTGCCATGACCATCACGCTGGCCGCGGTGTTCACGCCGCTCGCGCTGATGACCGGCAATACCGGGAAACTGTTCACCGAGTTCGCGCTGACTGTGGCGACGTCGGTGATCGTGTCGGGATTCGTCGCATTGACGCTCACCCCGATGATGTGTTCGAAGCTGCTGAAGTCCGGACACAGCAGCGTCTATATGTATACCGAGCGCTTCTTCGAAGGCATGAACAACGGCTACAGCCGGATCCTGCGCGCGACATTGCGTCATCGCTGGGTGATCGGCGTGATATTCGTCGTCGTGCTCGGCAGCATGGTGTTCCTGTTCAAGCAGCTGAAATCCGAGCTTTCCCCGGTCGAAGACCGGGGTTTGTTCTTGGCCTTCGTGGTCGCGCCGGAAGGTTCGACCATGTCTTATACCGACGGCTACATGCACGTCGTGGAAGGCATTACCGCCAAGATCCCGGAAATCACCACCATGTTTGCCGTCGTCGCTCCGGGCTTGGATCGGCCGAATCCGGTGAATCTCGGCGTCGCGTTTGCCGTGCTGAAACCCTGGAGCGAGCGCACGCGCAGTCAGCTTCAGATCACCAAGGAACTCGGTCCGAAGCTCTACGGCGGGCTGCCCGGTGCGCTGTCGTTCGCATTGAATCCGCCGTCGCTGGGGCAGGGCCTGTTGACCAAGCAGATGGAATACGTGATCTATGGCAACAGCTTCGAGGAGTTGCAGGGCGAGGTTAACCTGGTCATGGCCAAGTTGCGCGAATACCCGGGCATCACCGCGCTGGATACCGACCTGAAGCTCAACAAGCCGCAACTGGCGGTCGACATCAACCGCGACAAGGCCTCCGACCTTGGCGTGTCCATGGATGTCATCGGCCATACACTGCAGACCCTGCTTGGCAGCCGTGACGTGACCCGCTACAAGCACGAAGGCAAGCAGTACGACGTCGTCGTCCAGCTGGAGGACAGCAAGCGCATGCAACCGACCGACCTGACGTCGATCTACGTGCGCGGCAACGACAATCAACTGACCCAGCTTTCCAACCTGGTCAAGATCAGCGAAGCCGTTGCGCCGAAGGAACTCAACCACTTCAACAAACTGCGCGCCGCCGTCATCAATGGCAACGTCGCGTCCGGTTATACCCTCGGCCAGGCTCTCGACGTCATCGATGCCACGGTCAAGCAGGAACTGCCCGCGGGGACCATCACCGACCTTGACGGCCAGGCGCGCGAGTTCCGCGAGGCGGGAGGCCAGCTATACCTGACCTTCGTGCTGGCGCTGGTATTCATCTACCTGGTGCTGTCGGCGCAGTTCGAAAGCTTCGTCGGCCCGCTGGTCATCATGTTCACGGTGCCGCTGGCGATGACCGGGGCCTTGCTGGCGATGTGGATCAACTACATGCTGGGCAATGGCGGCACGCTGAACGTGTATAGCCAGATCGGCCTCGTCATGCTGGTGGGCCTGATCACCAAGCACGGCATCCTGATCGTCGAGTTCGCCAATCAGCTGCGCAGCACGGGCATGGAGAAATACGATGCCGTGGTGCAAGCGGCGACGTTGCGCCTGCGGCCGATCCTGATGACCACGGGTGCGATGGTGCTCGGCGCAATTCCGCTAGCACTGGCGCATGGCGCCGGCGCGGAATCCCGCCAGGCCATCGGCTGGGTTATTGTCGGCGGACTGGTGCTCGGTACCTTGCTGACACTGTTCGTGATTCCGACCATCTACACTGTGCTGATGCGCAAGGTGCACATGGCCTCCGACGAAGCCGACATGCTTATTGCAGCAGGCGGCAGCGGCCCGGTCACCGCGCCGCACAAGGAACTGTAGGCCACCGCACGGCTATTTCCATCGAAGACGGCAAGCGCAAACGCGCTTGCCTTTTTTTTTCGTTATGGTCCGCGCACAAGTCATATCAAATCCGGAGGAAGCCGCATGAACAAGCTGCTCAACATCGGCGTGGCACAGAACATCGGCACTTACAGCGACGCAGTGGAAGCGCCGGCATCGGCGAGGTGGGTTTTCACTGCGGGAACGCCCGGCCTGATGCCGGATGGCACTTATCCGCAAGGCGTCACCGCGCAGGCGGAACAGGCCTGGAAAAACATACTGGCCATCCTTGCCGAAGCCGGCATGGGCGTGAAAGACCTGGTGAAGGTCACCCACTATCTGGTGCGCCAGGAAGACATCAAGGATTATGTCGCCGTGCGCGCGCGCTACCTTGGCGATGCACGTCCGGCTTCCATGCTGCTGGTCGTTCCCGGACTCGTGAAGCCGGAGATATTGGTCGAGATCGAGGCGATAGCCGCAAAAGAAGGGTGATTGGTAATTAGTGATTGGTAATTGGTGAAGGGCGAGACATATACTCTTTAAGTCACCAGTCACCAGTCACCAGTCACCAGTCACCAGTCACCAGTCACCAGTCACCAGTCACCAGTCACCAGTCACCAGTCACCGCCGTATGGCGCGCTACCGCTTCTACACCCTCG
>JANXPQ010000571.1 GCA_025357235.1 Betaproteobacteria bacterium | reverse complement strand
GCCAGGTCGGCCAGGTCGTCGAAACTACTCTCACGGGTGTCAGTCATCGTAGTGGCCTTTGGAACCAGTGGGACGCCTTGGGCGCCACATCCGGCATCGGTTCATTTTCCACTTCTTTCCCTTTCCGGAAAATCGTGATCTTACCGTCCGCTTGCAGAAGCAGCACCCCATCCTCGCAAACAACCATCGTGTGGTTGGCAGCCAGGGCATCGGCGGCTTCATGAATGCGCGCCGCGGCGCCCCGATCGACGTCAAGCGCTGGCTGCTGCATCACGAAAATCCGGGCGCCTACTGATGGCCGCGAACGAAGACCTGCTGGATGAATTTTGCGATGCCCTCTGGCTCGAAGACGGCCTGTCGCGCAACACGATGGAGAGCTATCGGCGCGACCTGCGACTTTTCTCCACCTGGCTGCTCACGGATCGCGGGAAGACGATGTTGCAAGGGCAGCGCGCCGACCTGCTCGACTATCTGGCGTACAAGTTTCAGCACAAGGCCGGGGCGCGTTCGGCGGCGCGGCTGCTATCGAGCTTGAAGCGTCTTTACCGCTTCCTGCTCAGGGAGAATCGAATTCAGGCGGATCCGACGCTGCAAGTCGAATCCCCGAAACTGCCGCGCGGCCTGCCCAAGACCTTGACCGAGGAAGACGTTGATTTGTTGCTGGCCACGCCGAATGTCGAAACGCTGCTTGGCCTGCGCGATCGGTCCATGCTGGAGACGCTTTATGCCAGCGGGCTGAGGGTGTCCGAATTGGTGACGATGCAGGTTGCCCAGCTCAGCCAGGACATGGGTGTGGTGCGCGTCATGGGCAAGGGCAGCAAGGAAAGGCTGGTGCCGGTGGGCGAGGAAGCGCTGTCATGGATCCGCCGCTACCTCGATAGCGCGCGACCCGAAATTCTAGCCGGCCGGCAAGTCGATGCGTTGTTTGTCACTTCACGCGGAGCATCGATGACGAGGCAGTCGTTCTGGCATCTGATCCGGCGCTACGCTGTCAGGGCAGGCATCCGCAATGACATTTCGCCGCATACGCTGCGTCACGCCTTCGCTACGCACCTGCTAAACCACGGTGCCGATTTGCGCGTGGTGCAAATGCTGCTGGGTCATGCGGATATTTCCACGACGCAGATCTATACACATGTCGCGCGCGAAAGGCTCAAGCAACTGCATGCCAAGCATCATCCGCGCGGATAACAAGGGAGAAAAATAAATGGCGTCCGTCCTCTTCATCGTCGCGGCCTACCTGATCGGATCGGTTTCATTCGCAGTGGTCGTTAGTTGGAGTTTCGGCCTCCCGGATCCGCGCACGTATGGTTCGGGCAACCCCGGGGCGACCAATGTGTTGCGCACCGGCAGGAAAGTGGCGGCGGTGCTCACCTTGCTCGGGGATGCCGCCAAAGGCGCGATGGCGTTGTGGCTGGCGCGACGATTGGCGCCGGATTTTGACGTCGGTGAAATCTCACTCGCTGCAGTAGCATTCGTGGCGTTTCTCGGGCATTTGTTTCCGGTTTATTTCCGCTTCAAGGGCGGCAAGGGCGTCTCGACAGCCGCAGGCATTCTTCTGGCGCTGGA
The DNA here is from genome assembly GCA_025357235.1 of Betaproteobacteria bacterium. Classification (GTDB taxonomy): domain Bacteria; phylum Pseudomonadota; class Gammaproteobacteria; order Burkholderiales; family JACQAP01; genus JACQAP01. The sequence goes on along the minus strand of JANXPQ010000571.1, from coordinate 5,611 downwards.
TTTGCGCATTGCGGGCGTTGTGCTGCTGGTCTGGTTGCTAGTCGTGCTTGCGTCGCGTTTCTCATCGCTCGGGGCAATCATTGCGGCGCTCACCGCGCCGGTTGCGACGATTTACTTTCTGGGCTGGGGGCCTTTCGCCTGGGTAGTCCTGGCGATGACTGCGCTGTTGCTGTCACGGCACCGCGCCAATATCGGGCGACTGTTGAACGGGACCGAAAGCCGGATCAGGCTGTCGCGGGGCGCCTGAGTTCGTCCAGTTCCCAGCGCGGCCGCACGGAGAAACCGCGAGTCCGAATGATGCCGGCCTCGAGCCGCTGCGCACCCGCATAGGCGATCATTGCACCGTTGTCCGTGCACAAATCCAAGGGTGGATAGAACACCTCGAAGCCCTCTGCATTGGCTTTTTGTTCCAGGGTTTTGCGCAATAGCCGGTTGGCGCCAACACCGCCGGCCACCACAAGCTGGTCCAGCCCGGTGCTCGACACGGCATCGGCGGATTTTGCGACGAGCACCTCGACGATCGCCTGTTGGAATGCGGCAGCGATGTCCGCTTTGGTTTGAGAAGTCGCGTTTTCGCGGTTCGCCAGTGTCAGGGCGGCGGTCTTCAATCCCGAAAAGCTGAAATTCAGGTCGCCGCTCGCGATCATGGGCCGGGGCAGTTTGAATCGTTTCGGGTTTCCGGAGTCGGCAATTTTGGCGAGAGCCGGCCCGCCCGGATACGGTAAGCCGAGTAACTTTGCCGTCTTGTCGAAGGCCTCTCCGGCCGCATCGTCGACGGTTTCTCCCAGCAACTCATAATCGCCGACCGCGCCGACCCTCATGAGTTGGGTATGGCCGCCTGAGACCAGCAGGGCCACAAACGGAAAGCGGGGTGCCGGCGCCGTAAGCAATGGCGACAGCAGATGACCTTCCAAGTGATGCAGACCAATAACCGGGACGCCGAGGGCGAAACCGAGGCTCGCGGCAACACTTGCCCCGACCAGCAAGGCACCGGCCAGTCCCGGTCCCTGAGTGTACGCGATCCCATCAATATCGCCGAGCGCGCGGCCGGTTTGCAAGAGGAGTTGCAGGGTCAGCGGCAGCAGCCGCCTGACATGGTCGCGGGAAGCCAGTTCAGGAACCACGCCGCCGTACTCCGCATGCATGGCGACTTGGGAAAAAAGGGTATGGCCAAGCAGGCCTGCCTGTGTGTCGAACAGGGCAACGCCGGTTTCATCGCAGGATGTTTCGATCCCCAGAACTAGCATAAGGTCTTGAGTTTACAGGCTTGCTGGGGTTTTCTGTCAATGAACGTCCGACCGCGGATGATACGGGATCCGCACGGACTCCCGCTTGTGTTTGCAAATCAGGGGATTATTGCTAGAATTCGCCCCTTCGTTTTTGTCGACCTTCCCAGGACAGTATTTTTTATGCCGACGATTCGTGTCAAGGAAAATGAGCCGTTCGAAGTGGCCATGCGACGCTTCAAGCGCACGGTGGAAAAAACCGGTCTGCTGACCGAGTTGCGGGCACGTGAATTTTACGAAAAGCCCACCTCCGAGCGCAAACGCAAGCTGGCGGCCGCGGTCAAGCGCCACCACAAGCGTCTTCGCAGCCAGTTGCTTCCGCCCAAGCTTTACTAAAGCCGGCAGCAGGTTGAGATTCAAACGGTGAATGGGATGCCATTCACCGTTTTGCTTTTATGAAATCCACCCCCATATCATTATCATGCTTCTCAGAGCCCGGATCGCCGAAGACATGAAGACCGCAATGCGCGCCAAAGACGCGCCGCGGCTTTCCGCAATCCGCCTGCTGTTGGCCGCGCTCAAACAACGTGAGGTGGACGAGCGCATCGAACTGACCGATGCCGATGTCCTGGCGATCATCGAGAAGATGATCAAGCAGCGCCGCGATTCGATCGAGCAGTTCGGCAAGGGCGGCCGCCAGGATCTGGTGAACAAGGAGCAGTTCGAGGTCGGCGTGCTCCAGGGCTACATGCCTGCAGCGATGTCCGCCGCCGAAGTCGAGGCGGCGGTGACCGAGGCCATTTCAGCGAGCGGCGCCAAGCTCATGGCCGACATGGGCAAGGTGATGGCATTGTTGAAACCCAAGCTGGCTGGTCGCGCGGATTTGGGCAAGGTGTCCGCGCTGGTGAAAACCAGACTTTCCGGCTAACGCAGGCGCTTAGTCACGTATCGTATTTCCGGCGTCAATCCGTTGCGTCAGTGTAAAAAGCGACTACGTGAAGGACGATCAGCTTTCCCGGAAATTCATGAAAACTGACCTATAATTCTTCGAAAGCCGCCGGTTGTCCTTCTGGCCGCTGCCGGGCCTGAAACCACTAGGAACTGACCGCGAGACATCCCGACGCATGATTCCGCAGTCGTTTATTCAGGACCTTCTCAACCGGGTGGACATCGTGGACGTGGTCGAGTCCTATGTCCCGCTCAAGCGCGCTGGGTCCAACTACGCTGCCCGCTGCCCGTTCCACAGTGAAAAATCGCCGTCGTTTACGGTCAGCCAAACCAAGCAGTTCTATCACTGCTTCGGTTGCGGAGCCCACGGCACCGCCATCAGCTTCCTGATGGAACATCAGGTCATGGGCTTTGTCGACGCGGTCAGGGATCTGGCGGGCCGTGTTGGAATGGTCGTTCCCGAGCAGACCCCCGATCCGCAACACAAGGAAAAGGTGGAAGCCGCCGAAGACCTGACGGAGGTCATGCTCAAAGCCGCCCAGTTTTACAAAGCCCAACTCAAGACTTCGGACAAGGCGGTTGCTTATCTGAAGAACCGCGGTTTGACCGGCGAAATCGCCGCCCGCTATAGCCTGGGCTACGCGCCCGACGGCTGGCAAAACCTGGAAGCGGTCTTTCCCAAATACCAGTCGAAGTCGCTGACTGATGCCGGGCTGGTCATTGCCAGCGAGGAAGGCAGGCGCTACGACCGCTTCCGCGACCGCATCATGTTTCCGATCCACAACCAGCGTGGGGCAGTCATAGGTTTCGGCGGGCGGGTGATCGATCAGGGCGAACCGAAATATCTGAATTCGCCGGAGACGCCGCTGTTCGAGAAGGGGCGCGAGCTTTACGGCCTGTTTCAGGCAAGAAGCGCAATCCGCGATGCGCAGCGTGTAGTGGTGGTCGAAGGTTACATGGATGTGGTGGCACTGGGCCAATACGACATCGGCTACGCAGTGGCGACGCTCGGCACGGCGACAACACCCTGGCAGGTGCAGAAACTGCTTAGGCAGACCGACAATGTCATCTATTGCTTCGATGGCGACGCAGCAGGGCGGCGCGCGGCCTGGCGCGCCTTGGAAAACAGTCTGGCGCAATTGCAGGACGGCAAGCAGGTGCGCTTCCTGTTTCTGCCGTCCGAGCATGATCCTGACAGCTTCGTGCGCGCCTACGGCAGGGAAACGTTCGGAAAGCTGGTTGATGAGGCGCCGCCGCTGTCCGAGATTCTGGTGCAGGAACTGACATCGCGCGTCGATATGCGCACGGTGGAAGGACGGGCAAAGTTCTTGCAAGAAGCCAAGCCGCTGGTCAAACAGGTGCCTGCACCGATGCTGTCGCTGATGTTGCGCAAGCAGATTGCCGAACTTGCCGGGGTATCCCAGGACGAACTCGACCGCGGTTTTGATATCAAAGTCATAACGCGCGCCCAAGCGCCTCAACGGCGGGAATCGATCAAACCTTCCTTGGTGCGGGCGCTGGTGGAAATGCTGGCATTCCAGCCTTCTCTCGCTGCGTTGGCGGATTCGGCTCGACTTAGTGAAAATGCCGATCTGGCTTCGAGCGAGCTTCCGCAGTCCGAGATAGGGTTGCTGGCAAAAGTACTTGAGGTTTGCGCCAACGGGAACAATGTACGCAGCGTGGCCGAACATTTCCGCGGCAGCGAATTCGAACTCCTTGCCCATGAGATCGAGACCGGCAGCCTGAAGTGGGAAAAAATGGACCAGGAGGCATTGCAGGCCGAGTTCGTCGGCGCTTGGGAGAAGTTGGTCGAACGATTTCGCCACGTCCGCATCACATTGCTGCTGGAGAAGAGCAAACGGCAGAGTTGGACGTCCGAGGAAAAAGAACAGTTCCGCAGCCTGCAGCAGGGTGCGGCCAATGAAACACCCGGGTGACTCCGGTATAATGCGCGGTTCTTTTTTGTTCGGCGTTTCATAAGCAATTGTTTTCAAGGGACTAAGGAACATGGCTAGGGAAAGACGCAAGGAACAAAACAAGGAGCATGTGCAGGTTCAGCAACCGATCGATGCTGAAGCCCGGCGCATGCGCCTGAAAAACCTGATCGTCCTGGGCAAGGAGCGCGGCTACCTGACCTACGCCGAGATCAACGATCACCTGCCTGATGACATGCTGGATGCCGAGCAGATCGAGAACATCATCAGCATGATCAACGACATGGGCATCCAAGTCTATGACGAAGCCCCGGATGCCGAAACCCTGTTGATGAATGAATCCACGCCGGCGGTCGTTCCCGACGAAGACGTGGTCGAAGAAGCCGAGCAGGCGCTGTCCACCGTGGACTCCGAGTTCGGACGTACCACTGACCCGGTTCGCATGTACATGCGCGAGATGGGCTCCGTGGAACTCCTGACGCGCGAGGGCGAAATCGAAATCGCCAAGCGCATCGAAGACGGCTTGAAGCACATGATCCAGGCAATCTCCGCCTGTCCCACGACGATTGCCGAGATTCTGCATCTCGCCGAGAAAGTCGAACGCGAAGAAATGCGCATCGACGAGATCGTCGACGGCCTGATCGATCCGAATGCGCTGGAGGAGGCGCTCGCCGAGGAAATTTCGGAAGAAGAGCTCGAGGAAGACCTCGGCACCGAGGAAAGCGAGGACGACGCCGCGGTGCAAAACGCAGCCATGCTGCTGCTGAAGGCGGATGCGCTCGAGCGATTCGCCAAGATCCGCGTGCTGTACAACAAGATGATCAAGGCGCTGGCCAAGAACGGGCCGCGCAGCCGGCCCTACATGAAGACGCAGGAAGAAATTTCCGGCGAACTCATGTTCATCCGTTTTTCCGCCAAGCAGGTTGAAGCATTGTGCGATGGCCTGCGCGGCCTGGTCGAGGAAGTGCGTTCGTACGAACGTGCAATCATGGAATTGTGCGTGGAGAAGGCGGCGATGCCGCGCGCCTATTTCATCAAGACATTCCCGGGTAACGAGGAAGATCTGAACTGGGTCGGCCGGGAAATCGGTGGCCGCAAATCATACAGCGAAGTGCTTTCACGATTCGCGCCGGCGATCATGGAGCAGCAGCAGTCGCTGATCGACCTGCAGAAGCGCGTCGGCATTCCGGTCAAGGACCTGAAGGAAATCAATCGTCAGATGTCCACGGGAGAGGCCAAGGCGCGCCGTGCCAAACGTGAGATGACCGAGGCCAATTTGCGCCTGGTGATCTCCATCGCCAAGAAATACACCAACCGCGGCCTGCAATTCCTCGACCTGATCCAGGAAGGCAACATCGGCCTGATGAAAGCGGTCGACAAGTTCGAGTATCGCCGCGGCTACAAATTCTCTACCTATGCGACCTGGTGGACAGCGCCTGCTCGGCTTCTTCGACCACGTCTTCGTCGGGAACGACCGCCGGCGTGGATTCATTCATCAACAGG
>JANXPQ010000349.1 GCA_025357235.1 Betaproteobacteria bacterium | reverse complement strand
CTCTGCATCACAATTCAGCCAGTGTGATTTTTGCGCATAACCATCCATCGGGAGTCGCCGAGCCCAGTCATGCCGATGAGACCCTCACGCACGCGCTGAAGGAGGCGCTGGCATTGATCGACGTTCGGGTACTGGACCATTTCGTTGTCGGCCGCGGCGCCACGCTGTCATTCGCCGAGCGTGGTCTGTTATAGACGCCGGGTTCGATGGACGCCGGGATTGACAGAAACGGAGGTTGAGTAAGCCGCTGGAATTATGATATAAAGCGCATCTTTCCGAATTTGCAGGGTCGCCGAATCGGCGGCCCGATCAGAAACACAGCCTGGAGAAGCCATCATGGCGAGAGTATGTGAAGTAACCGGCAAGAAGCCGGTTGTAGGGAACCGCGTTTCCCACGCCAACAACAAGACCAAGCGCCGCTTTTTGCCGAACCTGCAATACCGCCGTTTCTGGGTCGAGAGCGAAAACCGCTGGGTCAACATGCGCGTGAGCAATGCCGGCCTGCGCACCATCGACAAGAAGGGCATCGACGTGGTTTTGGCCGAATTGCGTGCCCGCGGCGACAAGTTCTAACCATTCAAGCCGGAGAGCGACATGAGAGAGAAAATCAAACTGGAATCGTCCGCCGGAACCGGGCACTTCTACACCACCACCAAGAACAAGCGCACTACGCCGGACAAGATCGAAATGAAGAAATTCGATCCGGTTGCCCGCAAGCACGTCATCTACAAGGAAACCAAGCTCAAGTAATCTGATTGTGACTGAATGAAAAAAGCCCGCCGACCGGCGGGCTTTTTATTGGTATCGACCTGACTCGTGGTCAGGCGTAGCAGCGCAGCGTCCTGGAGAAGTCGCGCAATGGCGCGATATCGCTTTTCTCGGCACGATGACACCAGTCTTCCAACTGTGAAAGCAGCTGTTCCTTGTTGGCCGCCGATCTTTGCCACAGCATCGCCAATTCCTGGCGCATCGAATAAACCGTCGTCAGAACCTTGCTGGTACTCAGCACTTCGTCCAGCTTGGCCTTCTCCTGTTCGGGCACCAACTTCGCGTCCAGATGCAGCCAGCGCTTCATGGTCTGCAGGTCGACGGTATGGCCCGACTTGTGATCGCGCATGCGCCGCAGTTCGTCGGCGCAGGTAGTACGCAGCGAGCGGGTAAAGCGGGCCAGAACGTCGTAGCGATGGGTGATGACGGCTTGCAGTGTCTGCAAGTCGCACTTCGACTTGCCTGCTTCCATTTTGACCTGAGGCGCGAGCTTCTTGACCTGCGCGAGATTGAGCATTTCCAGCACGCGGATATAGAACCAGCCGATATCGAATTCATACCACTTGTTCGACAGCCGCGCCGATGAGGCATAGGCGTGGTGGTTGTTGTGGAGCTCTTCACCGCCGATCAGGATTCCCCACGGCACGATGTTGGTGCTGGCATCTTCCATTTGGAAGGTGCGGTATCCGAAATAGTGACCTACGCCGTTTATGACGCCGGCAGCCATGATCGGAATCCACAACATCTGCACGGCCCAGATAGTCAGGCCAAGCGGTCCGAACAGCAGGATGTCGGTCACCAGCATTATTGCGACGCCACCCTTGTCGGTACGCGTGTAAACGTTGCGCTCTATCCAGTCGTCAGGCGTTCCGTGACCATACTTGTCCAGCGTTTTCTGATTCGCCGCTTCCTTGCGATAAAGCTCGCTGCCTTCTAGCAGAACTTTTTTCAGGGTCAGGATCTGCGGACTGTGCGGGTCTTCCTCCGTCTCGCACTTGGCGTGATGCTTGCGATGAATAGCCGTCCACGCCTTGGTGGACATGCCGGTCGTCAGCCAGAGCCAGAGACGGAAAAAATGGGCGACAGCAGGGTGAATGTCGAGTGCGCGATGCGCCGAATGACGATGCAAATAAATGGTTACCGCCGCGATCGTGATATGCGTCATCAACAATGCGATCAGGATATAACCCCACCACGGCAATACCACGAGCCCGTTTGCCCAGCTCGGCAAGTCCATAAACCCGTTCACATTCATGCAGGTAACCTCATAAAATCAGAAAGATATGCTACTAATTGTACAGTACAGGGGCGCTCCCGCAAGTTAATTTTTCGTAACAAGACCTCAAAGATTCCCTGATGGTGCATTGACAACATATCGGCCCGTAAAAGGCTCATTTCGGCACCTTATCGCTGAAATTGAGCCCGCCAACGATACGGATATCGCGTTGTGGGAAGGGGATCTCGATGCCGTTGGCACAGAAGCTCTTGTACAACGCCAGATTCAGGTCGGAATTGAGGTTGAGCTTGCCGCGCTCCGGATCTTCTATCCATGCCAGCAATTCCAGATTGATACCATTATCTCCAAAGGCTGTCAGAAGGGCCGTCGGGGCCGGATCTTTCAATACCCTAGAGTGTGAATATGCGGCTTCCAGCATCAATTTCAAGGCGGTTTCCAGATTGCTGGAATAACTGATTTGTACGGGAATGCGTATCAGGACGCGGCGATTGGAGTAGGAATGATTGATCACTGTCGAAGTGATCACGGTTTCGTTCGGAACGATCGCCTCCGTGCCATCCGGGCCGCGAACGATAATGCAGCGCGATGTGAGTTTCGTGACTTCGCCGTAAAAATGATCGACCGTTACCAAGTCTCCCGGGCTGACGGTCCGGTCCAGCAGGATGGTGTAACCGCTGACGTAGTTGGCCGCGACTTTCTGCAGGCCGAATCCGATGCCGACGCCCAGCGCTCCACCGAATACGGAGAGCACGGTGATGTCGATGCCGACGATCGGCAATGCGATCAGGACCGCGACGACGACCAGTACGCTACGCAAGATCTTGGTCAGTGCGAAACGCAAATTGATCTCGACGTGCTGCAAAGCCATGATGCGCGCCTCGAGCATCCGGCCTACCCAGAGCGCTGCCAGCACTGTCAGCACTACTGTTAGCAGCGCGGTGAATACCATTGCCAGCGAGACGCGTTGCTGGCCGACGCGAAAAGCCGTGTCCTCCAGCAATCTTCCGATGGCGGGCAGAAGACCGACGATATGCAGGGCTACTCCCAGCCATACCAGCCAGGAAATCGCCATCTCCCAGGACCGCAACAGCCCGCCGGGAGCGAAGGTATGGCGCAACAGGTAAACCACGCCGCGGATAATCACCATCGCCAGCACCAGCGGAACGGCAATGTTAAGGAGGTGGACCGGTTGTTGATTTTCCAGCGCCCAGCGGCCGATCAGCAGAAGCACGAGCGCCGTTACCGGGAACAGTTCGCGGTTCATTCCACCGACGCTGATCCTCATCGTTCTTTCAGGATCGGCGGCGACGGCGGAGGCTGCTATCCGGCGGCGCAACAAGCGCGAAGCTTGCCAGGCGATGACAAGCGCAAGTGCGATGATCAACACCTGCCACAGGATCATGCCGCGTTGCAGATCGTCGAACAAATCGGCCAGCAAACGTCCGACTTCGGCCTGGCTTTTCATTTTCTCTCCCGTTGACGACGGGATTTTACGTCACCTTGACTGGCTGCGGACGAGCGTGAGCGCATGTCCGCGGTGTCGCTGCCAGTTCTCGAAGAATGCCCGGGTAAGGTCCGGGTTGCCGCGCAACACCAGCACGTTTTCTGCATTGCGATTCTGCGCGGCAAATGTGAAATTGAAACTGCCCGTGATCAGCGCGGGCTGTTTTGCGCCCTGATCGATGACGATCACCTTGTTGTGGGCTGCCGAATGATCGGCGTCCGTGAATACGGGCAGACCGGCATCGACAAGAGACTGCATCGCGGCCGAATCGATCGCATCGGTTTGTTCCAGGTCCGCGATGATCTGCACGTCGAGGCCGCGGCGATGGGCCCGAATCAGCGCATCGGCAATGTCGCGATGCGTAAAACTGAACGCCTGCACCAGGACTTGCGATCTGGCGGCATCGATGGTTCGCACGATCAGCCCTGCTACATCGTCTCCTGGCGTAAACGCGTACTCAAAGGTGCCGGTTGCGGGAATGACTTTCGACGGGTCGAATCCGGACGCGGAGGCCGACAGCGCAAGGCAGGTGAGCAGCAACCCGAGGCGCAGTCTTTTCAATCCGATCACGCCTGTTTTTGCATGACCGCCGCAAAGAACGCGTCGGTATCGTGCAGTTGCGGTCGCAGTTCCAGGAAATCTTCGCATTCGAGTGCGATATGGCTTTCATCGAGTACCTGGCGGCAGCTGACCCGCTTGCAGTCGGGGTGAGACGCAAGAAATTCCTCGACGACTTCGCGGTTTTCCTGTGCCAGGACGCTGCAAGTCGCATACACCAGGCGTCCCCCCGGCTTGAGCATTGTCTCTGCCGCCGAAAGGATCGCCCGCTGCTTTACTGCGAGTTCGTCGATGGCCTGCGGCGACTGGCGCCATTTCAGATCGGGATTGCGCCGCAAGGTGCCGAGCCCGCTGCATGGCGCATCCACCAGCACGCGGTCAATCTTTCCGGCCAGGCGCTTGACCTTAATGTCGTTCTCGCTGGCGATGATCTGCGGATGCACGTTGGACAGGCCGGAGCGTTTGAGCCGGGAGGCGAGGTTCTTCAGGCGCTTTTCCGAAACGTCCAGGGCATACAGCCGGCCCTGGGACTGCATCATCGCGCCCATCAGCAACGTCTTGCCGCCTGCGCCGGCGCAGAAATCGACCACCATTTCGCGGCGCTTGGGCGCGACCAGGTAGCCGAGCAACTGGCTGCCTTCATCTTGTACCTCGACTGCGCCGCTGGAAAACAATTCGTGACGGTTGATTGCCGGTTTTCCGGCCACGCGGATGCCGACCGGCGAAAAGCGCGTCGGGGCCGCGTCGAAGCCGCTCGCACGAAGAGCGCGCAAGACCTGCTCGCGATCCGCCAGCAGCGTATTGACCCGCAGGTCGAGCGGTGCTGTCTTGAGCATGGCGCGGCCAAAGGCGGCGGCGTCCTGCTCCGAGGTTTCTGCGACCAGCCGGTCGTATAGCCATTCGGGCAGGCTCAGTCTCACAGCCGCCGGCAGCGCTTCGACGTCGGCGGTCTTGAGTTCGAGGACCCAATCGCTATCGCTGCCTTTCAGGAAAGGCTCTATCTGTCCGAGACTGTAACCCTGCAACTTGATCAGAGCGGCGCAGACGAGTTTGCGCGGAGTGGGGTGGGGGACGAGATGCTCCAGCAACCGCTTGTGGCGCAGAACGCAAAAGACCGTTTCAGCGACGAAGGAGCGGTCGCGCGGGCCCAGCGCCCGATTCGTGCCGAAGAAATTGCGCAATACCGCGTCCGCCGGATGGCGCATCGGCAATGCGAGATCGACGGCTGCCGTAGCTGCCTGCATCAATGCCGCGGTCGGCTGCATCTATTGATAGGAAAGAGCGGTGACGGTCGAGTCCAGCACGGTGCCGTCTTTTTCGATGAAGCGGATTTGCACGGGCAGGTAGTGGTGTTCAACTGCGAGCCAGACCTCGAACCCGCGCTTGTCATCGGCTTCCCGCACTTTCTGGATGTGCACCGTTTCCAGGTCGCCGAGTGCGGTTTTCAGTTTTTCCTTGCCGACTATCCGATATTTGTAGTCGGAGAGCTTGCGCCCATCCGTGAGATGGACTGGAGGAATTTCCTCGCCTGGAGGCCTGAACGAAAATGTGTAGGCAAAACTGGTCTGGTCGAAGGTGCTTTCCGGAAGAGGGAGGGTTTCGACATTGGCGCCGTCGGTCAGCCTGATCAACTTGGCGTCCCAGTCGAAATCCACCGCGCGCTTCGGTTTGCGCGTGCGATCTTCTTCGAAATGCAGCGGCCGCAGTCCGGTCTTCGTGATCAGGCCGCGGCTTTCGCGGTGGATGTTCATTTTGTAGAAAAAGGCCGCGACACCGACGGTCTTCGATTCGCTAATGACCGAGTATTGCTTGCCATCGTGTTCCAGCACGTCATGCCCGTTCCCGAGGTGCATGGAACCGGAATCGACGGAGAAATCCATCTGCACATGATGCGGAGGCTCTATTGCCCAAGCCGGACCAGCCAGGAACATCAGCGCGACCAGGGCGCGGCGCATCATGCCGGCAGGGGGGAGATCATGGCCCCCGAATAACGACAATCGGCAGACAAATGCACGCGGTTGCCTTCGATTGCGAGCCGGTCATCCAGGAACCAGCGGATGGCCTGCGTATAGACAGCGTGTTCCTGCTCGAGCACGCGGGCCGCAAGGCGATCCTCGTCATCGTCGGGTAATACCGGCACCGCAGCCTGGATCACGATCGGCCCGTGATCGAGCGCAGGCGTGACGAAATGCACCGTGCAGCCATGCAGTTTGACGCCCTCTTCAATGGCGCGCCGGTGGGTATCGAGGCCGGGGAATGCCGGTAGCAGGGAAGGGTGGATGTTCATGATCCGGCCGCTGAATCGTCTGATAAATTCCTCCGTGAGTATCCGCATGAAACCGGCCAGGACGATCAGGTCGGGACTATATGCCGCGATCGTGTCGGCAAGCGAGCGATCGAAACTCGTTCGATCCGGAAAGTCGCGATGGTTCACCACCTTGGTGTCCACGCGGGCTTCCCGCGCAACCTGCAGGCCCCTGGCCGTTGGATTGTTGCTGATCACGGCGGCGATCTGCGCATTCAGGTTCGCTGCAAGAACCGCCTGCATGTTGCTGCCGCGGCCTGAAATCAGGATGACGATGCGCTTCATCGTTCCTTTCAGACAACCACGGTCTGCGCTTCGTCTGCCCGCCGGCTGCGGATCTCGCCGATACGGAACACTGTTTCGCCTTCCCGCTCCAGCGCCTGGATGGTGAGTTTCGCATGCGCTGCGGCGACGATCGCCACCATGCCGATGCCGCAGTTGAACACGCGATGCATCTCGGCCTCCGCGACGTTGCCGTTCTTCTGCAGCCAGTCGAACAACGGCGGCCGCGGCCACGCGCTTTTCTTCAGTTCCGCGCACACATTGCCCGGCAGTACGCGCGGCACGTTTTCCACCAGTCCGCCGCCGGTAATGTGCGCAAGGCCTTTGATGCGGACTTCGCGCAGCGCCGCCAGAACGGGTTTCACATAGATGCGCGTAGGCGCCAGCAACGTTTCTCCCAACGTCCGGCCGTCGAATCCGGATGACAAGTCGACACCCGAAGCGTCGACGATCTTGCGTATCAACGAATAGCCGTTCGAGTGCGCGCCGCTGCTCGCCAGTCCCAGGACGGCATCGCCCGGCACGATATCCGCGCCGTCGATGATTTTGCTTTTTTCCACCGCGCCGACCGCGAATCCGGCCAGGTCGTATTCCCCCGGCGGATACATGCCGGGCATCTCTGCAGTCTCGCCGCCGATCAGTGCGCATCCGGCTTGCTCGCATCCGGTGGCGATGCCCTTCACGACCTGCGTTGCGGTGGCCACATCGAGTTTGCCGCACGCAAAGTAATCGAGAAAGAACAGGGGTTCGGCGCCTTGCACCAGGATGTCGTTCACGCTCATCGCGACCAGATCAATGCCGACGGTGTCGTGGCGGTTCAGATGGAACGCCAGCTTGAGCTTGCTGCCCACACCATCGGTGCCCGAGACCAGCACCGGTTCCTTGTATTTCTTCGGCACTTCGAACAGTGCGCCGAAGCCGCCTATGCCGGCCAGCACGCCGTCGCGCAGCGTGCGTTTGGCGAAGGGCTTGATATTGTCGACCAGTTGATCGCCGGCGTCGATGTCGACGCCGGCGTCACGATAGGACAGGGAATTGGAAGCGGGACGATCGGTCTTCAAGTTGAGTTGCCGGGTTCTTCGGGATAAAGTGGCAGCCGGGTTGCGGCCTGGTCGTGTGGCTCTTTGCCCATGCGGCGAAAGCCTCTTTGCGCGGCGAATTTTACTCCAAATGCCTACGGTTTTTTCTGTGCGTTTTGCCTGGTATATGCTTGCCGCCGCTGCTGCCGGGTTGCTGCTTTATCTGGTAGCGCCGATCCTAACCCCGTTTCTTTTGTCCGCGGTGCTGGCATACATCTGCCTGCCTCCGGTCGACCGGATTTCCCGAAAGGCGCCGCGCTGGCTCGCGGCGGCCATCGTCATGGCTCTCTTGGTGATTGGCTTGGCGGCGCTCGCATTGATCGTGCTGCCCATGGTCGAACGCCAGTTCGTCGCTTTTCTGCAGCGCATGCCGGAATACCTCGATTGGGCGCGCGCCAGGCTGGTGCCTTGGCTGTCCGGCACGCTCGGCGTCGAATTGAATCTTGACATGGAGCATCTGCGCCAGGCCGTTACCGACAGCTTGCGAAGCGACGGCGACTTCTTGAAAACATTGTTGCCGAGGATTACGACCGGCGGCATGGCAATCGTCGGATTTTTCACGACCGTACTGCTGATGCCTGTGGTGCTGTTCTACTTTCTGCGCGACTGGCACGAAATCGTGCATCGAATCGAAGACCTGATTCCGCGCAGGCTGCACTCCGGAGCCCGAAAAATAGCCGCTGAGATCGACCGCGTGCTTGGCGAATTCTTGCGCGGCCAGCTCCTGGTCATGTTGCTTATGGCCGCGTACTACACCGCAGCGCTATGGATCGCCGGACTCGAGTACGCGCTGCCGATCGGCATTCTGTCCGGTCTTCTGGTATTCGTTCCCTATCTGGGAATGCTCGTCGGATTGTTGCTTGGTACATTGGCCGGATTCAATCAATTCGACAGCGTGATCGGCCTTGCTGGAGTGTGGATTGCCTTCGGTATAGGTCAGCTGCTCGAAGGTGCGGTGGTGACCCCGATGCTGGTGGGCAACCGGATCGGCCTGCATCCGGTGGCCGTGATATTCGCGCTGCTGGTGTTTGGCAAACTGTTCGGTTTTTTCGGCGTGCTGCTGGCGCTGCCCGCCAGCGCTGCTCTGCTGGTGGCTCTGCGCCACCTGCGCGCGCATTACGTCGATAGCGATCTGTACAAATCCTGATGAAGCAGCTGGCGCTCAGCCTCGCGCCGCCCCCCGCGCCGGCACTGGATAATTTCTTTCCCGGGCGCAATGTCGAATTGTTGACCTTGCTGGGCAATCTCGTTGCCGGGCGCAGCGTGGAACGGTGCATTTATCTGTGGGGGGAAACCGGCAGCGGACGCACGCATCTATTGCGCGCAACCATCGCTGCGCTGAACGCAGCCGGGCTGGCCTGTCTGCTAATTTCCCGCGGCGATCCGATACCGACGCCTTCGGCGGAGTTGCGCGCCGTGGCGCTGGATGATGCCGAGACCCTGGATGCCCGCAACCAGCGTGCGTTTTTCAATCTCTACAACCAGCTGCGCGAACGTGCGGGGATCGTGCTGGCGGCAGGCGATGCGCCCCCCGCGCGATTGAAGTTGCGTCCGGAACTGGTGACGCGGCTGGGCTGGGGGCTTGTATACCAGGTACAGGCGCTGACCGACGACGAAAAGGCGCTGGCGCTCAAACGCCATGCGGCCTCGCGCTCGTTCGATCTTCCGGATGGCGTGATCGACTATCTGCTGCGTCACCAGAGCCGCGACCTGCCTTCTCTGATGAGTGTGCTGGACGCGCTCGACCGCCATTCGCTCGAAGCCAAACGTCCGATCACGTTGCCGCTGTTGAAAGAATTATTGCGCTCGGAAGACGAAGTTCCCCGCTGATGCGCATCAGCCGGCTTCGGATTCGAGGGCGCTTTCGGCCGCTTTTAAGCTATACTGTCTGCGCCTTTTTCACGTCCCGCCCCGCATTCTTCGCACCTCATGCGCCTCGCCCTGTTTGATCTGGACAATACCCTTCTGGCTGGAGACAGCGATTTCGAGTGGGCGCAGTTCCTGATCGAAAAGGAAGTACTCGACCGGGAAATCTACGAAGCGCGCAATCGGCACTTCTACGAAGCGTACAAGGCCGGCACGCTCGATATTCACGAGTTTCTCGATTTCCAGTTGAAGCCGCTGGCACGGCATCCGCGCAAACAGCTCGATCAGTGGCATGCCGAATTCATGCAGAAGAAAATTCTGCCGATCATCACGCAGAAATCGCGCGACCTGGTCGATAGCCACCGCGAGGATGCGCGCGTTGTCATCACCGCCACCAACCGCTTCGTGACCGCTCCGATCGCCCGCGAGCTCGGCATAGAAAACCTGATTGCCACCGAAGCCGAGGAAGTCAGCGGCGAATTTACCGGCCGGGTGAAGGGTGTACCGTCGTTCCGCGAAGGCAAGGTCGAGCGCCTGAAAAGCTGGATGGCAGAGCATGGCATCGAATGGGGGACGCTCGGCGAGACATGGTTCTACAGCGATTCGTTGAACGATCTGCCGCTGCTGTCCCTGGTCAGCCACCCGGTTGCGGTGGATCCCGACGAGACCCTCAAGGAACACGCGCTCAGGCACGACTGGCGCGTCATCAGCCTGCGTTAGCCGCCATCACGCGGCCGGCCGAACGAATCCATGTCGCGTGCCGCCGGAATCGTCGTGCTGTCGCTGATTGCCGCTATCAGCATCGTCATCGGACTCGCTGCCGGCAGCGTTCCCATCCCTTTCGCCAAACTTTTGTCAGCGCTGGCGCAGCCCGGCGGCGGTGCAATTTCCGATATTGTCTGGAAGCTGCGCCTGCCCCGCGTATTGGCCGCGTTTTCCTGCGGGGCATTGCTTGCGCTCGCCGGAACGCTGATGCAAGTCCTGCTGCGTAATCCGCTTGCGGATCCTTATGTTTTCGGCATTTCCGGCGGTGCGGCGCTGGGTGTGATGTTCGGCATGCTGCTCGGCACGGGGACATTGTTGCAGACCGGGTTGGGGCTGGGGGGGGCGGTGCTGGCCTCGGCGCTGGTGTTCGGATTGAGCCTGCGCGCAGGCAACTGGAATCCGTACCGATTGTTGCTGACTGGAGTGGTGGTGGCGGCGGGATTGAACGCGCTGCTCAGCCTCATCCTGGTGCTGGCGCCGCAAACTGCCGTGAAGGGCATGTTGTATTGGCTCATGGGTGATCTTGGCTACGCTGGCAATCCGTTGCCTGCATTGCTCGTGCTGGCGCTGCTGTTCGTTGTGGCGTTGCCATTCGCCCCGGCGATGAACGTGCTCGCGCTCGGCAGGATGAAGGCGCAGTCGCTGGGCGTGGCGGTGAGCGGCATCGAGATCGTGTTGTTCGGCGTGGCTGCTGTTGCGGCGGTCACCGCGGTACTGGTCGGCGGCACCGTCGGTTTTGTCGGGCTCATCGTGCCGCATCTGGTGCGCCTGGCTGGCTTTGCGGATCACCGCTGGCTCTTGCCCGGCTCGGTTCTCGTCGGCGGCGGCTTCCTGACGTTGGCCGATACCGTTGCCCGTAGCGCCTGGGCGCCTTTGCAGTTTCCCGTTGGTGTGCTCACGGCATTGCTCGGCGTCCCCATCCTTCTTCTGCTCCTAGCGGGCAAAAACAAAGATGCTGCGCACTGAAGGATTGCAGCTCGCCTATCCTGGCCAGAGGCTCGTCGACGGACTGTCGATCGAGTTCCTGCCGGGTGAGGTATGGGCGGTGCTCGGCCGCAACGGCAGCGGCAAGTCCACCTTATTGCACGCGCTCGCCGCGTTGCGGCGGCCCGAGGCGGGCAATGTCATGCTGCAGGATGCGATGGTCGGGGCCGTGCCAAGACGCACGCTGGCCCGGCAAATCGGTGTCCTTCTGCAGGAGGAGAGCCGCGAATTCTGGGGCAGCGTGCGCGATTACGTGCTGCTCGGACGCTACCCGCACGTGCGCAGTCCGTTCGGATGGGGCGTGGAGGACGAACGCATTGCCGAAAGCGAGATCGAAGCGATGCATCTGCTGGGCGTCGGCAGCCGCCCTTTTGCGACGCTCTCCGGCGGCGAGCGCCAGCGCGCGCGCGCTGCGTCGTTGTTCGCGCAACGGCCTGCGGTCTATCTGCTCGACGAACCGCTGCAACACCTCGATCTGCCGCATCAGGTGGCGGTGCTGGAGCGCCTGTCGGCCGAGGCACGCGATCGAGGCGCGATCGTCGTCATGGTGTTGCATGATCTCCTTTTCGCCGCCCGCTATTGCAACCGTTTCCTGCTGCTGTTCGGAGAGGGGCGCTTTAGCGTGGGGCTCGCCGATGAAGCGCTGACTGCGGACCACCTGGGAGAACTATATGGATTTCCTCTGCTGCCGGTCGAAATCGGCGGCGAGCGCCTGTTTCTGCCAGGAAGGCAATCAGGCGACATGTCGCATGTATAATCGTCGCTTTCACGCCGCCGCAAAACTCTCCACTATGGAATTCCGCGCTATTTGATGATTCGGAAACTGCTTCGCCGGGTATTCTCCGGCCGGTCATCGCCGTCTGCGCAGCCGCAGGTCGTCCCGCGCAGCAAGCACGGCCTATCCAAAGACAAAATCAGCTCGAGCGCGCGGCGCGTTACCGCCGGCCTGCAGGAAAAGGGATTCGCGGCCTATGTGGTAGGTGGCGCGGTCCGCGACCTGCTGCTAGGCCTTGAACCAAAGGATTTCGATATCGCGACCGACGCCACGCCCGAGCAGGTGCGCAGCGTATTCCGGCGCTCGCGCATCATCGGGCGGCGGTTCCGCCTGGTTCACGTCATGTTCGGCGAGGACACAGTGGAAGTTTCCACGTTTCGCGCACGCCAGGGCGGTGAGCAGGAAGATCAAAGGGCCGACGAGCACGGCCGCATCCTGCGCGACAACGTGTTCGGCACCCAGGAAGAGGATGCCACGCGGCGTGATTTCACGATCAATGCAATGTTCTACGATCCGACGACCGAGCAGATACTGGATTTCTGTGACGGGCTCGACGACCTCAAAGCGCGTCGCCTGCGCATGATCGGCGACCCGGATCAGCGCTATCGCGAAGATCCGGTGCGCATGCTGCGAGCCGTGCGTCTTTCCGCAAAGCTCGGCCTCAAGATCGAAGCCGATACGCGCGCGCCGATCAAGAGCCTCGCGCCCCTGCTCGCCAATGTGCCGTCGTCGCGCCTGTTCGAAGAGATGATGAAGTTGCTGTTCTCCGGCCATGCCACCGCCTGTCTGCTGCAGCTGCGCCAGGAAGGACTGCACCACGGCCTGTTGCCGATGCTCGACGTGATCCTCGAGCAACCGATGGGAGAGCGCTTCGTGATGATGGCGCTGAAGAGCACGGACGAACGCGTACGCGCGGACAAATCGATATCGCCGGGTTTCCTGTTTGCGGCGCTGCTCTGGCACGAAGTGCTGGCAGCCTGGAAACAGTCGCAGGAAGAAGGCCTCAGTCCGCTGCCTGCGCTGTTCAAGGCCATGGATCATGTGATCCACATACAAGCCGAAAAATTATCCATCCCGAAGCGTTTCGGTTCGGACATGAAGGACATCTGGGCGCTGCAGCCGCGTTTTCTCGGACGCTCGGGGCGACGGCCCTACAGCGTGCTTGCTCATCCACGCTTTCGCGCTGCATACGATTTCCTGGTGTTGCGCTGTGACAGCGGTGAAGTCGACGCCGAGATCGCGGAATGGTGGGAAAACTTCCAGAAAGCGGACGAAGAAACCCGCAAACAGATGCTGCTTCCCGATCGCAGCCCGCGCAAGCGCCGGCGCCGACGCAAGCCCGCTGGCGGAAACGCCGAGCCGGGAGCCGCTCCTACCGGGTCGGAATGATCGTGCGCACGGCGGTGGCGGAGGCCTTTGTCGCCCTCGGCGCCAATCTCGAAGATCCGGTGAAGCAAGTCAGGCAGGCCCTTTCGGAACTCGATGCGATAAAGCGCACCCGCGTGCTAGCCGCTTCGTCGATGTATCGCACCGCTCCGGTCGGCTATGCCGATCAGCCGGATTTCATCAACGCCGTGGCGAAGCTGCAAACCGGATTGTCTCCCCGTGAGCTGCTCGACGCACTGCATGTCATCGAGAGCCGTCATGGACGCCGGCGTTCGATGCGCAATGCGCCGCGCACGCTGGATCTTGATTTGCTTCTGTACGGAACGCTTGTCATGCGCGAAGAGGAGCTGACTTTGCCGCATCCGCGCATGCACGAGCGGGCATTCGTACTGATGCCGCTCGCCGAGATTGCGCCGGATGTGCCTGTCCCGGGACAGGCGCCGTTATCGAGATTGCTCGCCCAGGTCGATCGCAGCGGCGTGGAGAAACTCGATGCCGCCTGAAAAGTATCGTTACATCGTCGTCGAGGGACCGATCGGTGCCGGCAAGACCAGCCTGGCGCGCAGATTGGCGGCGCATCTGGGCAAGTCGTTGTTGCTCGAGGATCCGGATTCCAACCCCTTTCTCGCCCGTTTCTACGAAGACCAGCGCCGCCATGCGCTGGCGACCCAGCTGTTTTTTCTGTTCCAGCGCACGCAGCAGGTGGGCGGGCTGAAGCAGATCGACCTGTTCGAGGGCGGTACCGTTGCCGATTTCATCCTCGACAAGGATCCCTTGTTCGCCAGCCTGACCTTGTCCGATGATGAATTGCACCTGTATCAGCAGATCTACGGGCATCTGATGCCGCAGGCACCGACG
>JANXPQ010000335.1 GCA_025357235.1 Betaproteobacteria bacterium | reverse complement strand
GCCCAACCCATCATTCCACCCGACGGCCAACGGCGTTGCCGTTGTCGTCGGGTGAATTTGTACGTTGGGCTTCATTGCTCATGGCCACCTCAACCGCCATCTTTTTGCTTGTAGTCGCTGGAACTGGTTTATGGGGTCTTGCCTCGCCAGGTCGCTTGCCTGGACAATTCAGCGCCCGAGGGTGCCAAGGCAAGGGTTAGCGTAATGTTTTTCCTACTGTACCGAAGACCGAGATTCGTGAGTTCTTGGCGCTCTTTGTCGGGGCATTCGCATTCCCAGACAAAGAAAAGCTGAAGTTCGGCCCCGACGACAAAATCTTGTCGATTTATCGAGCGCTATACCCCAGCCGCTGGATGCCAGACGCGCTTGAAGTGGAAACCCTTGCCAAGGGCATCGAGTCAAGATACGGACTGTCGTTTCTGAGGGTTTGGAATGAAAACCTCACGCTCGGCGAACTTTTCGCAAATGTGCGAGAGGGGCAGCCATCATGACGCCCAACCATTCAATCCAGCCGACCTCGCGCCTGCGTCCCTCGTCGACTGATCGCACACGTTAAGCGGGTCGGCACCTATGAACGATCTCATAAGTATTGCGACATGGGGAGTTGTAGTCGGAATCGTGGCCTTTGTCGTTGTGCACCACAATGTGCATGGAGACTCTCGCACAAGACTCATTCACTGGTGCCTCGGCGTCGGAGCACTTGCACTATGCTTCTTCGGTATCAACGTACTTTTCGCGATGAAGATAATTCCCGCAAAGGGTGTGCTCGGATTGGGTTTTATAGGTCTGCCGGCATTAGTACTTGGCGTTCTGCTGTCGGCAGTGGATGCCATCGGAAAGAGGCACCGTAGTAATGATAGACAAGCCTAGCACTCACGTGAACCCGATCGCTCAACGGCATCGCCCCGAGTATCCTCCGCGCTAGGCGCTCCGGCAGGAGGGTACGTGTGGCACTGAACGGCTGCTTTGCGAACCGGCGAACTTCCGCTCAGGATCGATTTGAGTCGTTCGTCGCGTTGTTGAGTTTGCTCCGCGGTCTATAACCTGGGCGGTTGCTCGCCTCATACATTCCTGGCCGGTTCATTACAATTTGTCCGTCAATCGCACTACATTCACAAGCGGTGTCGCGGTTGAATGAACTTGTGATCCGGCGCGAATCTGAAAATCAACACACTCGCTTCGAAACGTCTGACGACACGAGCGCTAAATTTGCGCTCCTGTCGCAAAGTGTGGATTGCCTGTTGAATTCCACGCAAATCTAGCCAATTTTTTGTCGGCGAGTGACCCACATTAGAGGACCCCAGTCGCTTGGCTACACAGCGGAGTATCAATGCATAAGTGGGTCTGCCCGAAATGAAAAACAGGATCAACTGGCAGTGAAAATAAACAATGTAGAGCCATATTTCTTGATTTCCTGGCGCTCTTTCTCGGTGGGTTCACGCTCGGTACGCGAGATGTTTTCCGCGAGACGAATCGCGATGACCTGCCCTTGGAGAGTCAGGCAGGTGCGCCGCTTGTCGTCCGGTTCGATGCGCAAAGGCATGCCTCGGCCTTCGAGTGCCTTGACCAGCGCATCCATGATCCGCAGGGCTCGCGGCAGACTCGCTTCGCTTACCGAAATAGCCAGTGCCGGCCGCTCCGTTATCGGCTGGTCGCCAAGGTTCCGGCGTTTCGGTTTTCGGAAAGCGCGTTCGGTCGCAGCGACCAGCGCATGGGGTCGATCGAGCGTTTCGGCGACCACAATCCGGTTCTCAGGCTTTACTTCGAACGCGCGTCTGGCGACGAGATGCTCCGGATCGGGCTCTTCATCACTGACGTAGCGTTGCCTGACGATCTCTACCGGCCCGGAATGTTTGGGAAGTGGTGGAGTAGGAATTTTCTTTCCAGCAGCGAGCTTGGCCCAATAGCCCAGCGGAGGCAGCGGTACCGCGAGTTTTCTGCAGATCTTTCGAAGGGCAACGTCCGATATGCCGTAGCGTTTCGCGACGGTGGTAACGGCTTCTACCCAGACTTCTTCGTATAGCTTTGCCCTTTCATAGCGAAGGGTTACGTACGGCATGGACTACCCCATAGATCAATTGAAAAAGGTGGGAACATGTTCCAAAATTTGCCTAATTTATTAGGCGCTATCAGGGTTTGCACCTAATAAATTAGGCATTCGACGGAGTATTGACCGGCCAGGAGGGGACGATGAAACTTATCTGGCCGTCTTCCTTAGCAGCCGTTCCAGCTCATCGGCTTGTTCCTTGAACTTCTTCGGGTTGGCCTTCTGCAGTCGGCCGAGATTTTCGAGTTTCCACCGGATGCCAGGCAGCTGCTCGAGATGTTCGATGCCCAGCAACGCCCAGTCCGGCTCATTACGGGAGAGCGATAACAAGAACTTCCGCTCAGCGGCATCGAGGCCGTCATGCAGTTCTGTGACCATGCGCTCTCGCACAGACAGGAGAGCCTTCAATTCCACCGGCTCGGTCGTCATGCCTTTAAACGTGCCCTCGTATTCGCTTGAGACATCCCGAAAGTTCGGGAAAAGCACTTCGTGAATCGGCCGATTGTGGGCCGCTAGATAGACAACGAAACTGCGTCTGATTCCCGGCGTAATCCCCTCGTGAAGAAAGAGTTGCATCACGTCGAACAAATCCCGTGGATGTTGTCTGTCCAGGGCAGCAACTAGCTTTCCGCCGTAGAGATCCTCCAGCGAAACAATCGGCAATTTCAGGTCGGCCAGCAACGCTTCCTGTGCCTTGGGAGTGAGCGATGCGGAGCGAATTGGATGCACTGTTCCGCGCAGCACGAAATTTACTTCCACCTTTACTTCGAGCTTGTCCCGACGCACGAACAGTTTTGTTTCTCCGGCGTCAGCTGCGGCCGCTGCATGGGTTTGGAATCCGCGCTTCTTGAGTCGATCCACGGCAGCGCGGATCGCATCGTTAATCACGGCAAGTGCCTCATCCCGGCCGAGGCGGTAATCGACATACACCAGATCCAGGTCAACGGACAATCGGGGCATGTCCCGCAAGAAAAGATTGATTGCGGTGCCGCCTTTCAGGGCAAAAATATTGTCTGCGAACACCAGCGGCGCGACCTGGATTAGCAGGCGCGCGGTGTCGAGATAAATCTGATTCATGGTTTGAGCACCAGCAATCCATCCTTGGATTTTGATATCCACGGCCGGTTGCTACCCTTGGGCAGGGCGGCGTCGCCTAGCGTGTTCGCCCACGGCAAGGAGAGCTCGCGTCCGAGGCGCAGGCAGAGCCGAACCGTCTTGACGCTCGTGCAGCGCTTGAGAAGATCCACTAGCACCTCGGCGCGCAGGGTGTACGTACCCTCGGCGATTTCCTTGGCTTCTTGCAGCGGTTGCCGGACGCCTACCTCATCCAGCAGTTCGAGCAGTGCACGCTCAGGCGTCGACACGAGTGGGGCATTGGCATGGGTTTCAAATTGGCCCACTCCAAGCATCTGCTCGGGCCTCTCGTTGAATAGCCGCTTGCGGTGATATTCGTTCGGAAAATGCTGATCGAACCATGCAGGCAGGCGCGCAGTGACCCAGCCGTATAGATGCAACGTCGCCTGTTGCGAGACGTATTGACGTACCCCGTACCATTCCAGCGCCGTTTTTCCACCG
>JANXPQ010000118.1 GCA_025357235.1 Betaproteobacteria bacterium | reverse complement strand
GCAAATGGCACGCCGTTCTGGAGATTAGTCGCGAGATCGATCACTTCTTCGTCGGACAACAGGCTCAGGTCTTCGGCCTTTCCGCTGGAGTTGTAAATCAGCGTCAGCGCCTTGCGAATGTCGGCGATCTTGGCTTGCGCCTTCAGCAATTCCCCGATGCGCTTACCCAGTCCCTTTGCAGCCCAACCAAGATGAGTCTCCAGGATCTGGCCAACGTTCATCCGCGAAGGCACGCCAAGCGGGTTGAGCACAATATCCACGGGCGTACCGTCTGCCATGTGCGGCATATCTTCGATCGGCGTGATTTTGGAGATGACGCCCTTGTTGCCGTGGCGCCCGGCCATCTTGTCGCCGGGTTGCAGCCGGCGCTTGACCGCCAGATACACCTTGACCATCTTCTGCACGCCCGGCGGCAGTTCGTCACCGCTGGTCAGCTTGCGTTTCTTTTCCTCGAAGGCCGCGTCGAAGGACTTGCGCGTCTGCTCCAGGCCTTCCTGCAACTGCTCGAGCTGCTGGGCGGCTTCTTCATTGGACAAACGGATATCGAACCAGTGATAACGATCGATATCGACCAGGTAAGCCTTGGTGATCTTGGTGCCCTTCGCCAGCTTCTTCGGACCGCCGTTGGCCGTCTTGCCCGTCAGCAACCGCTCGATACGGCCGAAAGCGTCGTCCTCGACGATGCGCAACTGGTCCGCCAGGTCCTTCTTGTAGCGCTTGAGTTCGTCGTCGATGATCTGGGCAGCGCGCTTGTCGCGCTCGATGCCCTCGCGCGTGAACACCTGCACGTCGATCATCGTGCCGGACATGCCCGAGGGCACGCGCAGCGAGGTGTCTTTCACATCGGAAGCTTTTTCGCCGAATATCGCGCGCAACAGCTTTTCTTCCGGCGTGAGCTGGGTCTCGCCTTTCGGCGTGACCTTGCCCACGAGCACGTCGCCTGCTTCGACTTCCGCACCGATGGCAACGATGCCCGATTCGTCCAGCCGCGCCAGCATGCCTTCCGACAGATTGGAAATGTCGCGCGTGATTTCTTCCGGCCCAAGCTTGGTATCGCGTGCGACCACCGACAATTCCTCAATGTGAATCGAAGTAAAGCGGTCCTCGGCAACGACCCGCTCCGAGATCAAAATCGAATCTTCGAAGTTATAGCCGTTCCAGGGCATGAATGCGACCAGCAGGTTCTGCCCGAGCGCCAGTTCGCCAACGTCGGTCGAAGCGCCGTCCCCCACGACATCGCCGCGTTCGATCTTGTCGCCGACTTTGACGATGGGACGCTGGTTGATATTCGTGTTCTGGTTGGAACGCGTGTACTTGACGAGGTTGTAGATGTCCACGCCGACCTCGCCCGCCGAGGTTTCCTCGTCGTTTACGCGAATGACGATGCGCGAAGCGTCCACATAGTCGACCACACCGCCACGCAATGCCTGTACAGCGGTGCCGGAGTCCACCGCCACGGTACGTTCGATGCCTGTACCAACGAGCGGCTTCTCCGCGCGCAGGCAAGGCACAGCCTGACGCTGCATGTTCGACCCCATCAATGCGCGATTGGCGTCGTCATGCTCCAGGAAGGGAATCAGGGAAGCGGCGACCGATACAATCTGCGCGGGTGCTACGTCCATATACTCCACGCGGTCGCCGGTGGCCAACATGAATTCGTTCTGGGAGCGGCAGGAAACCAGTTCGTCCAGCAGCTTGCCCTTCTTGTCGATGGCGGCGTTGGCCTGGGCGATGACGTACTTGCCTTCCTCGATCGCCGACAGGAATTCGATATCGTCGGTTACGCGGCCATTGGCGACCTTGCGATACGGCGTTTCGAGAAAGCCGTATTCATTGGTGCGCGCATACAGTGCCAGCGAGTTGATGAGGCCGATGTTCGGGCCTTCCGGCGTTTCGATCGGGCACACCCGACCGTAGTGGGTCGGGTGCACGTCGCGCACCTCAAAGCCTGCACGCTCGCGGGTCAGACCGCCCGGTCCAAGCGCGGACACGCGGCGCTTGTGGGTGATTTCGGAAAGCGGATTGGTCTGGTCCATGAACTGCGACAACTGACTGGACCCGAAGAATTCGCGCACCGCGGCCGAGACCGGCTTGGCGTTGATCAGATCATGCGGCATCAGGTTTTCCGACTCAGCCTGGGACAAACGCTCCTTGACCGCGCGCTCGACCCTGACCAGACCGGCGCGGAATTGGTTTTCCGCCAGTTCGCCGACTGAACGTACCCGGCGATTGCCCAGATGGTCGATGTCATCGATTTCGCCACGACCGTTGCGCAGGTCGATCAGGATCTGGATGACGGAAATAATGTCCTCATTCGACAGCGTGCCCGGACCAGTCAGCTCATCGCGGCCGACGCGGCGGTTGAATTTCATGCGGCCCACTGCCGACAGGTCGTAACGCTCTTCAGCGTAGAACAGCCCGTTGAACAGCGTGCGGACCGCGTCTTCGGTAGGCGGTTCGCCGGGGCGCATCATGCGATAGATCGCCACCTGTGCAGCCAGCTGGTCGGTGGTTTCATCGGTGCGCAGTGTCTGCGAGATGTAAGGACCCTGGTCCAAATCGTTGGTATAGATGGTTTCGATCGTATCCACGCCGGCTTCGACGATCTTCTTCAGCAGGTCTTCGGTGACCTCGTCATTGGCATTGGCGACGATTTCCCCGGTCTCTTTGTTAACCAGGCCATGTCCCAATGTGCGGCCGATCAGGAAGTCCTCTGCAACCGTGATCTTGCTTAAGCCCGCCTGCTCCATCTCGCGCACGTGCTTGACCGTAATGCGCTTGTCCTTCTGGACGATGAGCTTGCCCTGTTTGGTGACGATGTCGAAACGCGCCGTTTCGCCGCGCAGGCGATCCGGTTTCAGTTCGAACTGAATGCCCTTCTTCGAAAGATGAAAGGTATCCATCATGAAGAAACCGGCCAGGATCTGTTCCGGGGTATAGCCGATCGCCTTCAGCAGGATGGTCGCCGGCATCTTGCGCCGACGGTCGACGCGAAAGTACAGGTAATCCTTCGGATCGAACTCGAAATCCAGCCACGAGCCGCGGTAGGGGATGATGCGCGCGGAGAACAGCAGCTTGCCGGAAGAGTGCGTTTTGCCGCGGTCGTGCTCGAAGAACACGCCCGGCGAGCGGTGCAGCTGGGACACGATAACACGTTCGGTGCCGTTGATGACGAAGGAGCCGGTGGTGGTCATGAGCGGGATCTCGCCCATGTAGACCTCCTGCTCCTTGACTTCCTTGATGGTCGGCTTGGCGGCTTCCTTGTCCATGATCGTCAGCCGCACTTTGGCACGCAGGGGGGCAGCAAAAGTCAAGCCGCGTTGCTGACATTCCTTCACGTCGAATGGTGGAATCCCGAGTTGAAAGCTGACGAAGTCGAGCCGCGCATTGCCGGAGTGGCTCGCGATCGGGTAGATCGACTGGAACGCCGCCTGCAGCCCCTGGGTCTTGCGCTTGTCCGGATGCACATCCGCCTGCAAAAACTGCGCGTAGGAATTGATCTGCGTTGCCAGCAGATAAGGCACGGGCAACACGCTCGCGCGTTTGGCGAAACTCTTGCGAATCCGCTTTTTCTCGGTGAAGGAATAAGCCATGACATCTCCGATTCACGGCAGCGGCGGCAAGCCGCACGCTGCGTTCATCGACTGGTGTTTGGCGTGGTGGTTGGCCTCTACCAACCGCTGGCGGACGATGAACGGGAAACCATTCATCCGACCAAACCTGTCTTCTGCAGTCGCTTCAGAAGACAAAGAAAAACCGCGGGGTTTTTCTTTGGCCTCTCGCTCCGTTGCCGGGCGGAAGGAAAAGGCCGGCGACCGAAGCCGCCGGCCCCAATGCGTTTTCTTACTTGATCTCCGCCTTGCCGCCAGCGTCCTCGATCTGTTTCTTGATGTCTTCGGCATCCTTCTTCGGAATGGCTTCCTTGATCGGCTTCGGTGCGCCATCCACCAGGTCCTTGGCTTCCTTCAACCCGAGCCCGGTAACCGCACGGACCACCTTGATCACGTTGACCTTGTTGTCGCCAGACGAATTCAGAATGACGGTGAACTCGGTCTTTTCTTCTGTAGCAGCTGCTCCGCCACCAGCGGCGGGCGCAGCCACGGCGACCGCGGCGGCAGCCGCGGAAACGCCGAATTTTTCTTCCATGTCCTTGATGAGTTGGGACAACTCGAGGACGGTCAAGCCTGCAACTGCTTCGAGAATGTCAGCCTTGGCAACTGCCATGTTGTTCTCCTGAAATCTTGAAAAATTGTTGAGTCACGGAATCGTTTTACGCAGCCTGTTTCTCTTTTTGATCCCTGACTGCAGCCACGGTACGCACGAATCTGCCAGGCACTTCATTGAGTGTCTGGACAAATTTGGCGACCGGTGCCTGCATGGTGCCCAAAAGTTTCGCCAGCAATTCCTCGCGGCTGGGCATGGTGGCCAGAGTCGCGACCTGTTTCGGGGTCATGACCTGGCCAGGCATCGCGCCGGCCTTGATGACGAACTTTTCGTTCGCCTTGGCGAATTCATTGAGCACCTTCGCCGCTGCCACCGGATCTGTGGAAATGCCATACGCAAGCGGGCCGATCATGTGCTCGGCCAGACTCTCGAACGGCGTGCCGGTAACGGCGCGGCGTGCCAGGGTGTTCTTGAGAACCCGTAGGTACACGCCCGAATTGCGGGCTTTGGCGCGCAACGCGGTCATGTCACCGACTTCGAGGCCGCGGTATTCGGCGAGCACGATGGATTGCGCATCCGCAACCTTCGCACTGATTTCCGCCACTGCCGCTTTCTTGTCGTCTAGATTGAGACTCAAAGGTCTACCCTCCTAAAGTTGAACAAGAGGCCTCTTACCGGGGTAATCGGCCTCACCCTTCAGACATAGCGACCTTCGATCCAGGAGCCAACAGCAACAACCAATCTGCTCGAAACCTGTTTCGTGGGTACGCCATCTGCGTAGGACGTCGCGATCCTGCTTTTTCGACGATTAAATCCTTGCGGATTCCTACGGTCTTTGACGGCCCCGGCCGTTCAAACCGCGAACAACCGGGTCCCAAAGTTCTTTACTGACCGGCCACAGGCTTTCCCTGCTCCGCCTTAAACCCTTACTGGGTGGCCAGGCTTCCCTGGTCCGCCTTCCAAATCCTTATTGGGTGGCCAGGGTCCCCTGGTCCACCCTCACGCCCGGTCCCATGGTGCTGGAGACCGAGACTTTCTTTAGATAGATTCCCTTAGTACTCGCCGGCCGTGCTTTGTTCACTGCATCGATCAAAGCCAGCAAATTTTCTTTGAGCGCATCTTCGGTGAACGAAGCCCGGCCGATGGTGCACTGGACAATACCCGCCTTGTCTGCACGGTATTGCACCTGCCCCGCCTTGGCATTCCTGACGGCTTCCGCAACGTTTGGAGTAACCGTTCCCACTTTCGGATTGGGCATCAAACCGCGCGGCCCGAGGACCTGGCCTAACTGTCCAACCACGCGCATGGCGTCCGGCGTGGCGATGGCGACATCAAAGTCGATCTTGCCTTCCTTGACCTGGGCCGCCAAATCTTCGAACCCGACGATGTCAGCGCCCGCGTCCTTCGCGGCCTGCGCCTTGTCACCTTGGGCGAAGACAGCCACGCGCACGGTCTTGCCGGTGCCTTTGGGCAACACGATCGCGCCGCGCACGGTCTGATCCGACTTCTTGGCATCGATGCCGAGATTGATGGCAACGTCGATCGATTCGTTGAACTTTGCGCTGGCGCCTTCCTTGACGAGCTTGATCGCGTCGGCGACAGGGTAGGTCTTGTCGCGATCGACCTTGGTCCGCAATATCTTGGTTCGCTTGGATATGTGAGCCATGTCAGAAACCCTCCACTTCTACGCCCATGCTGCGCGCGCTGCCAGCAACCGTGCGCATGGCCGCTTCCAGATTTGCCGCCGTCAAATCGGGCGTCTTCTGCTTCGCAATCTGCTCGACCTGGGCACGCGTCAGCCTGCCTACCTTGTCCGAGTTCGGCTTGGAGCTGCCCTTCTCGATCTTGACCGCCTTGCGGATCAGCACCGAGGTGGGTGGGGTCTTGATGATGAATGTGAAGCTCTTGTCCGCAAAGGCGGTGATCACCACCGGTAGCGGCAGACCGGGCTCCACGCCCTGCGTCTGGGCGTTGAACGCCTTGCAGAATTCCATGATGTTCAGGCCACGCTGGCCGAGTGCCGGCCCGATGGGCGGACTCGGGTTGGCCTTGCCTGCAGGCACCTGCAGCTTGACGAAACCGACTATTTTCTTAGCCACGTAAATACTCCTCTAGAGAGTGGGTCCCAGCGCACGCCCGCAGGCGCGCTCCCCGTTAAAGAACAGCCTAAGCCTTCTCGACCTGGCTGAAATCCAGCTCCACGGGCGTGGCACGCCCGAAGATGGATACCGATACCCGCAACTTGTTCTTGTCGTAATTGACTTCCTCGACAGAACCGTGGAAATCCGTGAACGGCCCTTCCTTCACTCGAACCGCCTCGCCCGCCTCGAACAAGACCTTGGGCTTGGGCTTTTCCACACCCTCCTGAATCTGGTGCAGGATCGCCTGGACTTCCTTTTCACTGATCGGAGGCGGACGGCGCCCCGGTGCACCACCCACGAAACCCGTCACCTTTGCAGTGTTCTTCACCAAGTGCCAGGTCTCGTCCGACATTTCCATTTCGACCAGTACGTAACCCGGAAAGAACTTGCGCTCGCTTATATTTTTCTGGCCGCTCTTCATTTCAACCACTTCCTCGACCGGGACCAGGATCTGACCAAACTGATCTTCCATTCCGGCCCGGGCAATGCGCTCTACCAGCGCCCGCTGGACGCTTTTTTCGAAGCCCGAATAGGCGTGTACCACATACCATTTCTTCGACATCACGCCCCCGGCCCCATCAAGAATTTCACGCCCCAAACCAGGAGCGCGTCCACGATCCAGAGGAATATGGCCATCACCAGCACGAAAGCCAGCACCATGCCGGTGGTCTGTACCGTCTCTTTGCGCGACGGCCAGACGACCTTTTTGGTTTCAACGACGGATTCCTGGGCGAACACGAAGAACTCGCGGCCTGGCGCGGTCGTCCAGGCAACGAGCGCCGCTGCCGCCAGGCCGGCCAGCACCGAGGCAACGCGCAGAATCAGCGCGCCATCCTTCAGCAAATAAAAGCCGGCGATGCCCGCGATTACCAGGAGTACCGCCAGTACCATCTTGATCTTGTCTGCCATCTAGGAACCTTGTTCAGCCACCTGTAAACGCCAACCCGCAACCTTGACTCTTAATAAAACCCGGTTACGGGTTGTCGGGTGGCAGGCCAGGAGGGTCTCGAACCCCCAACCTTCGGTTTTGGAGACCGACGCTCTGCCAATTGAGCTACTGGCCTTCCGATTCGGTGGGACGTTACATACGCCCCGGTTTCAAACTACCTTCCATTTATTCCAGTATTTTGGCGACGACACCGGCGCCCACGGTACGACCGCCTTCGCGAATGGCAAAGCGCAAGCCCTCTTCCATCGCAATGGGCTGGATCAACTGCACCGTGATCCCGATGTTGTCTCCCGGCATCACCATCT
>JANXPQ010000330.1 GCA_025357235.1 Betaproteobacteria bacterium | reverse complement strand
CTGCGCTCCTTCCGCAAGTTGGCGCAGCGGCAACCGTATGTCGTCATCTTCGGTACCACCGCGACCGTGGTCGAATTCTTCAAGCGGTGCGGCTTCGCCAATGTATACCTGCTGCCTTATCCTCCGCCGCCGGCATCGGGCAGCGACGCCCCCGTTGCGTTCCGGCAACTCCTCTATGCCGGGGCCGCGCGCCAGGACAAGGGCTTCTCGCTGATCGTGGACCTTGTCGAATTGCTTGTGCGCGAGAACGATCGGATGCCGATTGCCGTGCAGGTCTCGGCCGATCATTACGGAAAGGTCGACGCAAAAACACGTGCCGACATTGCCCGACTCCAGGCCGCCGGCTATGCGCCGCTCGCGGTCGTATCGCAGACGCTGACCCCGCAAGAATATTCGGCGCTGTTTACGGGCAGCATCTGCCTCCAGCCTTACGATCGCGACGAATTCCGCGACCGGGTCAGCGGCGTTACGCTGGATGCCCTGTCGCATGCCTGCCCGGTTGTGGCGACGGCGGGCACCTGGAGCGCGAACCTGATCAAGTCATTCGGCGCCGGCATCGAGCTGCAATCACTGGATGCCGCGAGCCTTCTCAAGGCGGCCCGTGAAATCCAGCGGGACTATGCGGTTTTCCAGGCAGGGGCGCGTGCCGCGGGCAAGGCCCAGAACCGCAAATCATGGGCGCCCCTGCTGGAATTGTTGCCCCGCGCGCCAACCGGATAGCTCAGCGGTCCGTTATGGGCCCGCAGGCTTGGTAAAATCGCCCCTTTCGCGGAACGGATTGCAGATGACAGCCGACAGGAAAATCATCGTATTCGCCATTGTGCTGGCGCTGGGCGCGCTGACGGCGGGCGTTTATGCCGGCTGGAATCGCCCGATTACACCAGCCGACGTGAATTTCATCGGCGTGCACGGCGATCAGTTCGCCATGTCGTCGCTCAAGGGCAAGGTCGTGTTGGTCAATTTCTGGGCGACCTCCTGTTCGGTGTGCGTCAGCGAAATGCCGAAGATGGTGCAGACTTTCGAGAAATATCGCGAGCAGGGCCTGGAAACCGTCGCCGTGGCGATGTCCTACGATCCGCCGGACCGGGTCTTCGCCTATGCGCAGCAGAACAAACTGCCATTCCGCGTGACCCTGGATATTTTCGGCAAGGCGATGCAGGCCTTCGGCGGCGTCCGCGGCACGCCCACAACTTTTCTCGTGGACCGGAGCGGCAAGATCGTGCAGCGCTTCGAGGGTGAACCCGACTTTGGGAAACTCGGGGTATTGATCGAGAGGGAGCTTTTGAAGAGCGGGTGAGTGGGCGATTTGCCGATTGAGCGATTCAGCGATTAGGCAATTAAGCGATTAGGCGATTAGGCGATCTGGCAAAGCGATCGAGCGATGCGGCTACGAAATCCCTTAATCGCCTAATCTCCAAATCGCCGCCCTCAAGCGACGCCGGCGTCGTGAGCTTGCTGGTCAGCGTGATAACTGGAACGCACAAGCGGTCCGCATGCCGCGTGGCGAAAGCCCATGGCAAGGGCTTCCTGTTCGAACTGCTTGAAGCGCACCGGTTCGACGAAACGCAATACCGGCAGATGACCGCGAGTCGGCTGCAGGTACTGGCCCAGGG
>JANXPQ010000261.1 GCA_025357235.1 Betaproteobacteria bacterium | reverse complement strand
CTGCGGACAGGAAGGAAAGATTGGTGGTGATGCCCGCTATCTGGTACTCGCCGAGCGCGGTACGCAACCTTCGCAGCGCGGATGGGCGATCCCGGTCCCATGCGATCAGCTTGGCGACCATCGGATCATAGTGCACGCCGACTTCGTCGCCCTCCTGCACGCCGCTATCGATGCGCACGTGCGAACTCGGCTGCGGCTGGCGCAGGTGATCGACGCGGCCCGCCGCCGGCAGAAAACCGCGCGCGGGATCTTCGGCATAGATGCGCGCCTCGATCGCGTGACCGCTGATCGAGAGCTGTTCCTGGGTCAGCGGCAACGCCTCGCCTGCAGCGACCCGCAACTGCCATTCGACCAAATCGAGGCCGGTGATCATCTCGGTGACCGGATGTTCGACCTGCAGCCGCGTGTTCATTTCCATGAAATAGAAGCGGCCGCTCTGCTCGGCGATGAATTCGACTGTCCCCGCGCCGACATATCCCACCGCTTTCGCCGCTGCGACCGCGGCCTCGCCCATTTGCCGGCGGCGCTCGCCGCCCATACCGGGCGCCGGCGCTTCCTCGAGAATCTTCTGGTGACGGCGTTGCACGGAACAGTCGCGTTCGAACACATGCACGCATGCGCCGTGCATGTCGGCGAACACCTGCATTTCGATGTGCCGCGGGCGCATGAGATATTTTTCGACCAATACCCGGTCATCGCCGAAAGACGAGGCCGCTTCGCGCTTCGCCGCCGCCAGCGCCTCGGCGAACTCGCCCGCCTGATTCACCACACGCATGCCTTTGCCACCCCCGCCGGCGGAAGCCTTGATCAGCACCGGATAGCCGATGCGGCCAGCTTCCTTTGCGAGCGCCGCGGTCTCCTGTGCATCGCCGTGATAACCGGGCACCAAAGGCACGCCGGCCTTCTCCATCAACACCTTCGCCGCAGATTTCGAACCCATCGCTTCGATTGCGGCGGGCGGCGGCCCGATGAACACGACGCCGGCCCGCTGGCAGGCGCGCGCGAAGTCCGCATTCTCGGACAGGAAGCCGTAGCCCGGATGAATCGCTTGGGCGCCGCTTTTCTTCGCGACATCGAGTATGCGATCACCGCGCAGATAGGATTCGCGCGGGTGCGCAGGGCCGATCAGCCAGGCTTCGTCGCAACTGGCGACATGCAAAGCGCGTGCGTCGGCTTCGGAATACACCGCGACCGTGCGGATCCCGAAGCGCTTCGCCGTGCGCGCTACGCGACACGCGATTTCGCCGCGGTTGGCTATCAGTATTTTCTCAAACATCGCGGATTTTTGTCTTTATCACGCCATAAGGACGATGGAAGGCTTTTTGCACATTTCATCGCCATGTATCGTCCACGTTATCCGGCGGCAAGGGCTCGGATTTTCCGCCGGGCAAACGCGAAAGGCTGCGATGCAGCAGCAGCGCAAGCAGGAAGCACAGACTGAACAGCGCGAGGCCGATGAAACTCGCTGCCATCGCGATATGCACGACCGTTTCCAGTATGCCGCTGCGTGCCTCTTCGCAGGCCGCCCAACCCTCGCGGGTCTTGAGCGCAATATCGACCCGCGCTGTCCCGTCTGCGGAGCGCAACTCGCCAAGCAGGTTGTCGAATCCGGGCAGGGTAAATTTGTATTGTCCGAGGTAATGCCACAGCCAGACCCCCGCGCCCAGATCGAGGATGAACATCGCCAGGCCCAGCGCACAGAACAGCGCCAGCAACTTCGCTCTTTGCGCATCGACGGCAGCCGGGGAATCCATCACGACTTGCACATCAGCTCCAATTCGGCTTGCGCTTCTCGAAATAAGCGGCAAGTCCTTCCTGTCCTTCACTTTCGACGCGTATGGCAGCAATGCGCCGCGCGGTCTCGGCCGAAAGCGCATCGTCCATGGATCGCCGGCTCACATCCGCGATCAGTTTTTTGGCGGCCGCCAGTGCCTGCGGTCCGCCTTTGAGGAGGTTTCCGACTATTTTTGTAACGGCTTCATCCAATACGCCGCTGTCGGCGACGTCGTGCACGAGACCGATACGCCTGGCTTCCTCGGCGTCGAAGCGCTCAGCGGTCAGGAAATAACGCCTCGCCTCGCGCTCGCCGATCGCCGCAATGACATACGGGCTGATGACCGACGGGATCAGGCCGAGGCGCACTTCCGAGAGCGAGAACGTGGCTTCTTTGCTGGCGATCGCGATATCGCAGCAGGCAACCAGTCCGACACCGCCGCCGAATGCCGCGCCCTGGACTCTCGCAACCGTCGGCTTTTTCACGCCATCGAGCGTGCGCATCAGGCCTGCGAGCGCCATGGCGTCGCGAAGATTCTCCTCCCGGGAATACTTCGCCATGCGCTGCATCCAGTGGAGGTCAGCGCCCGCGGAAAAACTTTTTCCATTGGCCGCGAGCACGATGACCCGGACTTCCGGCATCTGGTCGAGACGGCGCAGTTCCGCGGTCAACGCGGCGATGAGGGCATCGTCGAAAGCGTTGTGCACGTCGGGACGATTCATGCGGATCGTCGCGACGCCTTCTTTGATATCGGTTTGCAGCGTGTCTGGGCTCATGGGTCTTCCGTATCTTCAGTCCGGAGCAAATCGCTTGGCGACTTCTTCGAGCATGACTTCGGTGGCGCCGCCGCCAATCGCCAGCACGCGCGCGTCCCGCGCCTGCCGTTCGATGGCCGATTCCCGCATGTAACCCATGCCACCGTGGAATTGCTGGCAGGTATAAACCACCTCGTTCGCCAGTTCCCCGGTCAACGCCTTCAGCATCGAGACTTCGCGCACGCATTCGCGCTCCTGCGCGGCAAGCCAGCAGCAGTGATAAAGAAACTGACGCGCCGCATGGGTCTTCGCTTCGAGCATCGCCAATCGCTGGCGTATCACCTGTTTGTCGAACAACACCCCGCCGAAAGCCTTGCGGTTTTTCACGTATTCGATTGTCAGCCGCAGCGACGTCAGGGCATTGCCAACGGCCATGGCGGCAGCCGCAATGCGCTCCCGCTGGAAATTCTTCATGACCGCATAGAACCCCGCGTTCTCTTCACCCAGCAGATTGCCTGCGGGTACGCGGCAGTCTTCGAACACCAGTTCCGCCGTGTCGGAACATAACCAGCCGGTTTTATTCAGCGCACGGCCGACGCGAAAGCCCGGCGTGCCTTTCTCGACGATGAACATGGATATGCCGCGGGAACCCTTTGCAGCCGGGTCGGTGCGCGCCGCAACGAAATACAGATCGGCATGCACGCCATTGGTGATGAACATCTTGGCGCCGCTCAATACCCAGTCGCCCGCATCGCGCCGGGCGCGCGTGCGAATGCCGGCAACATCGGATCCGGCGTCCGGTTCCGTCACCGCAACCGCGGTAATGCATTCGCCGCGAATGATCGCCGGAAGATACTTTTCCAATTGTGCTTTGGACCCGGCGTTCATCAGATGCGGCGAAGCCATGTCCGAGTGCACCAGCGCCGTCACAACGAACCCGCCAAAGGTACTGCGCGACAATGCCTCCGCAAATACCAGCGAAGTCAGTGCGTCGGCTTCCGAACCGCCGTATTCGGCCGGATAGGTGATGCCGAAAAAACCCAGCTCGCCCATTTTGCGCAGAACCTCGCGCGGGACAAAGCCTTGTTCTTCCCATGCCGCGGCGTGCGGTT
This sequence comes from Betaproteobacteria bacterium, assembly GCA_025357235.1. GTDB lineage: Bacteria > Pseudomonadota > Gammaproteobacteria > Burkholderiales > JACQAP01 > JACQAP01. The sequence goes on along the minus strand of JANXPQ010000261.1, from coordinate 223 downwards.
CGACTTCCTTTGCGATGAAGCGCGCGATCTGCTCGCGCAGCGCGGCATGCTCTTGCGTGAAATAGATGGATTCCATGTTCTGTTAAACATAGCGACATAAATAATGCCGCATTAATGATTTATACTGACGGTGGTTCCCTAACCTGGAGACGCCGTCATGCGAAAGCTGGAAATTGCCGATCCTGAAGTGATGCGAATCGCCATCCAACAAGAAATTGTCCGT
>JANXPQ010000254.1 GCA_025357235.1 Betaproteobacteria bacterium | reverse complement strand
GCCGTGATGCTGCGCCCGCAGATTTCGCGCAGATAGGCGTTCACGTCGTCGGACGTGACCGTTTCGCGCTTGCCGGCGCTGTTCAGGTACTGGAACAATTCCTGGCCCGGCAAATCCTGGCAGCGCTGCACGATGCGGGCGACGCGCAGGTCCGTCACGGAAATCGCATGCTGCACGCCGCTTTTTCCCCGAAAACTGAAACTCAGTTTCGCGCCGCTGATCTGGACGTGCTGCATGCGCAACGTGGTCAGGCCATAGGAATGGTTTTCGCGTGCGTATTCGTCGTTGCCCACACGGATCAGCGTCTTGTCCAGCAACTGCACGACGGTGGCGAGGATCTGGCGCCGGCTCAGTTCGGGCGCGCGCAGATCGCGCTCCGCACGTTCGCGAATCGCGGGCAGCACCTCGCTCAATTCGAGCATGTGGCGAAACTTCGATTGGTCGCGCGCATCACGATAACGCGCATGGTAGCGATACTGTTTCCGGCCCCGGGCATCGCGTGCGGTGGCCTGGATATGACCTTTGGGATCCGGACTGATCCACACATCGGTCCAGGCAGGGGGAATTACCAGCCCATTGATGCGGCGGCGCTCGTCAGGATCGCCGATCCGCCCGCCGCCGGGTTTGAAGAAAATCCAGCCTTTCCCCGCGCGCCGCCGGGTAATGCCGGCCACGCCGTCGGTTACATAGTTGAGCCCGGCGCGGCTGGCAGCCTTGCGATGTTCGACAGTACGTGATGAGGCGATCGGACGCTTCCTCCCGGCTTCCGGTGCCGCACACGATATGCCAAGGTCAATGGCCGAGGCAAGCGCAGCCTGCCCCTACTTGCCGAAACTCAGGAACTGCTTGCGGTAACCGACCACCCTGACCAGATACTGGCGGGTCTCCTCATAGGGGAGGCCGGTCCGCAGCTTCTCGTAGACACCAGGAGGCTCGAGGCCATTGATGCTGTTGACCGCCGCCACTTTGTCCTTCGAAAAAGCCTTCAGCACGTTGGAAGGTCCGGTGTTGTAGGCCGAGATCACGCAGTACTCGCGCGACGTCGCATTGGTCACGTAGTCGAGCTGCCTGGAAGACAGGACGCCGAGATAGGCCGTTCCCAATTCGATGTTGTTTTCGGCATCGAACAGATAGTCCTTGCCGGGCGCCTCGTCGCGCCCTTTGGCGGCGCGATTACCCTCGCGCCCGCCGCTCGAGGGCACCAGCTGCATCATTCCGTAGGCGGGCGCGGAGCTCACGGCGAAAGGATTGAAATTGCTTTCGGTGCGGATCACGGCGTAGACGAGGCTCGGGCTGACCTTGTATTGCGCGGCATATTTGCTGACGATGACCCGATATTTTTCCGCCTGTTTGTTCTGGAAGTTCGCCACCATCGCAACCGTCACGTACAACGCGTCCTTCGCGCCCTCCTGCACATCGACCTTTCGCGTCGTCGCCTGCTTTTCGAGCAGGTAATCCCCAAAGCCCTCGGCCTGCGCCGGCGTCGCGATGGATTTGCCGCGCTGATCCTGTACCAGTCCCAGCAGATACGGCTCCCTGGCGCTGCTGAGCGTGACGGCTTTGTCCGAGAAAAGATCGACCGCGCGCGGATCGTCCGGCGTCAGCAACGTGGTTACGATTGCGTTCTTGAGGCTGCTCTTCGGATCCTTGTCGTCCACCGTTTCCACGGTGATCGTGCCGGCATCGAAATCGACGATGGCGCGGCTTTTGTAGTTCTGCGTATATTTGATGTAGCTGGTGCGGGTGGGCAGTTTCGTCTCTTTCTTGCCCCAGTTGCGATTGACGTTGCCGGTGAGCGCCGCTACCAGATTGTCGTAGTCGCGTCTCAGACCGCGCAGGTCGCTGATTACGACCTGCGGATCGCGCTCGTAGAGCTCGGCCCGGCGTTTGAGGCCCTCGCGGATGGCGGCTTCGCGATTGTCGGACTTGGCGATGTCGGTGATGGTTTTCGCCGTCGGCGTCTTGGTGACCGAAAGGGCGCGGTCTGCGGAATCCAGGGTCTTGTCGAACGTCTGGCAACCCGCCAGCAGCAGGCAGGCGTTGCCGAGGAGGAGGTATTTTTTCATGCCGGCATTCTAAAGGCATCGCCTGAGCTTGCCCATAGTTCGCCGCGGCGGAGTCAGCGATTCTGGCGGATGGGACCGATGGTTTTGCGCAACAGGAATTCGGAATGGCCGGCGATAATGAAGTCCTTCAGTTCGCCGGCGCGCTGGTAACCCAGCCTGGCGTAGAAAGCTTGCGCGTCTTCGTTGAAGTCGGAAACGCAAATGAACACATTCGGTGTTTCGCGGAAGATCCGTTGCTCGGCGAATTCGATCAGCGATTTGCCGACGCCTTGTCCGCGAAATTTTTCGCCGACACCAAGCAACTGGACATAGCCGACGAATGCGCCCTGCATGCTGATAACGAGGAAACCCGCGCGCTCGCCCGACACCGTCGCCAGATAGCGCTCGCGGGTATCGTTGCCAAGCAGCTTGAGACTGCGCTCGTAACCGGTTTCGAGCGTGACCCAGGGCTCGGACGCGGCCATCGTCCGGGCGGCCCATTGGGCATCGGCGGCCGATTCGAACGCCCGAATTTCGCTTATGGACATCGATCCGCGGCGATCAGTCAACCGCGGCGGGCATCCATGCGCAGGAACAAGACGTCATTCCTTCATCCGGCGCAGCGGCCCATAGCAGGTTTCGAGGTTCGGATCCCGGCACACAGCGTGCAAATCCCCGGACGAGTGAAACAGGATATAAACCTCCTGCTCCTGACCCGTGCTGTCTTCCTCCGAATCCGCGCAATCCTTTCCGCCATAGTCTTTCACGATCTTCAGAACCAGTTTGAAGAATCCGTTCTGGTCTGGCGCAGGGGCTATCGAATAAGTGTTATCGGTTTTCTCGGCTCCGCTCTGCACATAGAGGGTGCCGTCCGGCCTGTAGTCGTACACCTCCGTGCAGGCATTCTCGGCCCGTGTCCAGATCCATTTGCCGACGATGCCAGGCGACACGCCCTCTTCGGCGCGTGCGGGTGCCGCCAGGACAATCGCAACGGCAATCAAGAGTGCAGCTCTCATGGGTCCTCGCAAGTTGGAAGAAATTCGAACCGGCCAGCTGTTTCGTCGTCAGCCTTGACCCTTCATTTCGGGGGGCTTGAAGTACGGCGCCGGCCGCAAAATCTTGTTCTCCATGGCGTTGAGCAATGGTCCGGCCTTTTCCAGATATTTCGGCCAGCCCGGATCGGCCGCCATTTTCGCCCGCCGTGCATCGCGATCGGCATTGTCCTGATAGGCCCACATGTGCACTACCTGGGAAAGCGGGCCGATGTCATTGCTGACATACCAGCCCACACAGTGGCCGAGATATTTCAGTTGCAGGGGCAAGGCCTCGGTCTCGTAAAGTTTGAGGAATTCGGCCAGCTTGCCTATCTTCACATTGTAGGTGCGGTGATCGACGATCATGGGGTTCCTTCGGAACAGTGATTGGTGATTGGCAAAGTCTAATGGGCGGCATTCCGGCCGCCAAGTTTTTCTTGGCGGCAACGAATGCGCAACAGTCAGTACTTGCTTTTACCCTCGTTCCTCGCCTCTCTTCCCTCGCCCCTATATTTTCGCGAGGAACTCGCCGATGACGCGATTCAGGAAAGCGGCATCTTCGGGTTTCGTGCTGGTGGCGGCCTGGTGGCCCTGCACGGAGGGAATTTCGACAAATCTGGCGCCCGGTATCTTTGCGGCTGCGTCGCGGGCCGCTTGCGCGGGATTGAACAGATCGAGCGGCGGGGCGAGGACCAGCGTTCTGGCCTCGATGGAAGCCAGCGCAGCCGTCGTATCGCCGTTGAAGCCCGTCGTCGTTCCGACGTCGTGCGCTTCATAGGCCCACGACTGGTAAAGGTAATCGTGCGCGTCAAAACCGATGGCGCGGTTCTGCATCAGGATTTTTTCGAACCACAGATGTGCTCCGGCGCAGTCCGGCAGGAATTCCGCGAGCGCGGCCGGTGTCCGGCTCAACAGGGCGGTCATCAGTCCGGTGTACGCACGCCAGCCTCGCTCGGGTTCGGCGCTGAAACCGTCGCCGTTCCAGGCCGGATCGGCCATCAGGCAGGAGCGCGCCGTTTCAGTGACCAGCACCGCCCAGGGCGAGGTTTTCGCCATCGGCGTCATTGCCACGCAGGCGCGCGGATAGAGCGGATAGCTGACCGTTCATTGCAGCGCCTGCATGCCCCCCATCGAAGCACCTATGACCGCCCGCAATCGCGGAATTCCGAACTGCCGGGTCAGCAGGCGATACTGGCTCTGCACCATGTCGCGGATCGCAAAGCGCGGGAAACGCATCCCTGGCTGATGCGCGCTGTTCGATGGCGAGGTCGAGAGGCCGTTGGAGATGGGATCGGCCGCGATAATGAAATAGTGCGCGGGATCGAGGGCCTTACCCGGCCCGATCAGGAAATCCAGCCTGTGGTGATTGCCTGTCAGCGAGATGCAGACGAGCACGGCATTCGATTTCTCGCGGTCGAGCTCGCCGTGGGTGACATAGGACTGCCGGTAGCCGCGCAGGATTTCGCCCGACTCGAGCTCAAGATCGCCGAGCTCCGCAATCCGGTGCTCCGCGTCTATGTGCCCTTGCGCCATCGGCGGATGTCTAAAGCCGTTCATGTCATCTCCACCC
>JANXPQ010000166.1 GCA_025357235.1 Betaproteobacteria bacterium | reverse complement strand
CGCGCGCTGGCACGAAGCGTACGTGGTCGCGCTAGGTATCATGGGTAACGCCGGAATCGGCTTGGGCACCGACCTCAACGGCTTAGCGCCACAGGTCCCCTTTTCGGCCGCGACGGTGTCGATGCCCATCACTGTCGCCTCGGCGCGCGCGCCGGCCGAGCTCAGGGCCAGTGCGCCGCCGCTGCCCGCGAGCACGGCAGGGACGCGCACCTTCGACGTCCACCTCGATGGCATCGCGCATTATGGAATGATCCCTGATTTTCTCCAGGCGGTGAGCCAGCAGCCAACAGCGAACGCAAGCCTCGACCGCATCTTCCGCTCCGCCGAGGACTTCGTCGTCATGTGGGAGCACGCACGGCAAGCAGCGCCCGGGGTCGGTCCCGAGCCGGGCCCCTTGGTGCGCAACCTCCGGGTGCGAATCCACACCGGGTCCGATGACCTGCGCGGCGGCAACGACAATGCCTTCGCCATTCTTGTCATCGCCGGGGCGCGCAGCGAGTTCGACCTGAACCACGGCGCAAGCTGGGGCAATGGGAGCGATCACGATGTTCTTTTCACCCTGCCGCGCGACACGCCGATGACCGATCTCCAGCAGTTTGGAATCCGCACGACGTTCACCGGCGGCATCGGCGGGGACAACTGGAACATGGATGCGGTAGTTCTCGAATTCCAGGACACGCAGGGCATCTGGCAGACCCTGCTCGAGCGGCATGGCCTGCCTTTCATCCGCTTCACGGGCGATCTTCACGAGTGGCTGGTCCCCTTGTGAGGGCCCTGGCCCGATGACTCAGACGAGTGGTTCCGTCTGCACGGCCCAACCCTGGTGTCGAACCTGTCGATGAGCAGGTCAGAGCGACGCGGGGCCGACGGCAACACTTGACGACCAGAAGCGACCCGAGTGCGATGAGAATTCCTGGCGCGAGGTCGCTCACCGCTAGCCCGCGCGCACGGGGAGTTGGGTCTCGGTCAGCGGCACGCGTGCTCGCCGGGCTGGTGTTTGGCGACCAGCGCCGCTCGATCACCCCGTCGGCGCCCGCCTCGAGCCCGCAGAAACGACCCAACCGCGGCTGGCGTTCTCTGTTGTGTTAACTCTCTGCGCTCGCCGAACACTTTCCGTTCGTGATCGGGATCGGGCACCGATCGATCCAGTGCGAACAAATTGCTAAGTCCTTGATTCTCGGACCACCGAGAGAACAGCGTTCGAAATCAGTGTCCTTTGGGGAGCCATCACCTTCGCTGGCGCGAACGCTTCGGCGTTCTGCTTAACTCACGCAGCCGGACGGTCCGCGCCGTTTCCTCGCTGAAGTCCGCAGGGTTGGCGCAATTGGGCCCATTCTCTGGTCGTTCGCACTCGCGATGGGTCCCCATCGAAAACACCCCTGTGTCCTTTGGGGGTGCCCGAAGGACACCGATTTCGAACTCTCAACGGGGAGAGAGGAGAGAGAACCAGTTAACACAGGAGCGGCTGGGACTGGCGCCCCCTACCCCTCGTGCTGTGGCCACCTCAGCAGAGCGCGTCCTTTCACCATATCGAGCAGGTACACTCGGTCGAAGGTCGATGAGGAGACGCGTTCGCGTTCGAGGCGAGCCAGCCCCTCGGCACCTTCAATCGTCGCGGTCGTGAAGACCACGAGCCACACTTCTTCCAGTGCTGACGCTCGATATGCCGCGGTTTTTCGCTCTTTTCGTTCAACGGCGGCGACCAAGCCTCCCTGCACCGCCCCGCTGATCGCGGCGTCTTCACTAGCTGCTGTGAGTTCCACGGCAACACGCCGCCCATCACCCAGCACCAATGCGTAGTCCGCTGCCGGTGGGGCACAATCCTCGACGGCGACGCACTGCAGCCCAATCCAGTCGATGAACCGCTCCAACACGAACCGTTCAGACGGTCTACGAAGCTGCTGCCGCGTAGAGCTGTTCACGAGTCACCGCGGGTCAGCTTGTCGAGCTGCGGCATCGATTCTGCGAAGGGACACAATGTGGGCGCACACCCAGCGCACGGCGAGGTGCGCTGCGCACACGGATCTCCGCGAGCCGCGCGGTTGGACCTCGACGAGAAGGCGTACAACGCTCTTGGACGATTCTTGGCGAATACGAAGGCAGCTCGGGATGGAACTCGCGCAGGTCCAACCTCGTGGCCTGCTCCCGCACCCACCGCTCGCAAGCGGTCCGTCAGGGCCTTTTTGCCTTCTTCTTTTCGAAGCCGCATCGACCGCCGTCGCGCCCGTGAAGATAGTTGTACACTTGCCCGTCTTGGCGAACCTGAAACATGACTGTCGTCCTCCCCGCCCCTCCCTTGGGGGCACGCCGCCATCCTAGCGGCTGGGTCCGACATCGCGAGTGGACCCAACCGGACAAGCAGCCGCGCGCAATGTAAGACGGCGAACCAACGCGTCAAGACGCCAGCACAGAATGGTTAGTACAGCGCGCCCAAGGTTCAGACGGCGCGGGGCCTACCGCATGTGTTGAGGTTGAACCGGTACGCGGTCCACGTCGCGCAACGAATGGGCGACGGCAGCTTCAGCCACTTCGCGCTCTCGCCGGTGCCGGCTCAGCCGCTGTGATGCCATTTCGACGAGCTTGGCCACGATGCTATTTGACCAGTAGCGCGAAGGCGGGTACGGGAGAGCGCGCTTTCATGGATCGATTATAGCAAGCGATCGCAATCGCGTCTAATGCGCGCCGACATTGCACCGTCCGGTACCGATCTGGTACTCAACTGGTACCTTTTGCTGCATTTATGCGAGGGTAATGCGCGATCGCGCACATGTCGCGATCGGTCTTTTGCCGCCAGTATCCGCGACGATACCTGCATTACCAATGCGCCTCGGTTGCGACGTTTATTGCCTAAAAGGCTGGGTTTCGAGTCGCACAAGTAACTGAATGCGTGGCTCCGCCAGAGCTGGTGGCGTTCACGCCGGCTGACGCAGGACCCCGGGTGTCCCCCTGGGGGTCCAACCTGCGCACCCGGCGGGCGAGCAAGCGAGCGCGCTGCTATGGCTGTACGACCGTGTTGCCAGCCAGAGTAACCGCCGTCTGTGCCAGCAATCTGCCGTTCGCTGATGCGCCGGTCTTAAGCGTGATCGATGTTTGGGAAAGGACCACGCCCTCCATGTGCGCGGTCGTTCCAAAGTCCGCGACACCGAAGACCTGCCAGAAAACGTTCCGGGCCACTGCGCCACCGGTCAGGATGACCTTCGCAGCGCCGATCTGGATGATCTCTTTGATCGCCATGCTCGAGTGGAGCACCGCCTCGAGCACCTTCTTCTCCCCGTCCTCGATGCGCTTGGAGATCTCCACCTCGCCCTCGCGGGTGAGCAGCGAAACCGAGCCCATCTTGCGCAGATACATGCGCACCGGGTCGTTGGACTTGGGGAAGGAGTCGTCTTCCTCTTCGCGCTCGGCGGTCTGCTCCTCCTCGGCCGCCTTGGCGGCGCGGCGAGAGCGCCAAACACCTCGACCGACCGGGCCTGCAGCGGGCGCTGGGCATGCTCAAGGCCGGCGATGCCGATGCCCTCCTCGTCGTGAAGCTCGACAGGCTCACGCGCAGCGTCCGCGACCTCGGCCACCTGGTCGAGAAGTACTTCGCGCCGGGCAGGGCAGCGTTGCTGAGCGTCGGCGAGCAGATCGACACCCGCAGTGCCGCAGGGCGCCTGGTGCTCAACGTCCTCGCCTCGGTGAGCCAGTGGGAGCGCGAGGCCATCGGGGAGCGGACGGCGACGGCCATGCAGCACAAGGCCAGCCAGGGCGAGTACACCGGCGGTCAGGCGCCCTACGGGCGGCGTGTGGCCTCGGACGGCGAGCGGCTGGAGCCTGACCCCACCGAGGAGGAAGCGCGCGCCGTGGCGCGCCAGCTGCGGGCACAGGGGCTTTCCCTGCGCCAGGTAGCGGTTGAGTTGGAGCGGCGCGGGGTGCGGAGCCGAACGGGCAGGGGGTTCGCGCCGGTGCAGGTGAAGCGTATGGTGGCGTGATGGCGATACCTCCTGGAGACGTGTGGGTCATCGCGCTGTCCGGGGTCGCTCGAGGGCTTCTCGGGGCCCTCTGCTCGCAGGAATTCAT
>JANXPQ010000158.1 GCA_025357235.1 Betaproteobacteria bacterium | reverse complement strand
TTGCGGCAACGACCGCCGAGAGAAGCGCAGAATCAGCCAAGCAGGAGCATCCCGCCGTTTTTGATGTGGTCTCAAAGGCACAGGTGCTGAGGCGACAAGGCAAGGCCCGCGAAGCCGTGGGGCTCCTAAATCGCGAACTTGAGAAGCAGCCTGATGATGTGCTTTTGCTAACGACCTACGCAACGACGCTCATAAAACTTGATCAGATGTCAGTGGCAATTCCATACCTTGATCGCGCTGTCGCGCTGAATCGAAAGAACAGGAATACATACTTCAATCAACCCTACGTCGAACCCAATGTAAATCGTTCCCTCTTGCTTATCAGTGCAAAGCAATTTCACGAAGCCGCGGAGATATTGAGGGAGGCAGCTGCGTGGTTAAAAGCAGCCAAGTCAGATCTGTCACTTACGTATTGGGAGTTCGGATGGCTAGCCCTATTCGATGGCCGCATGGAGAGGGCCGCACAAAGGTTCGCGTACTACGTCTCCAAGCGTGCCGCCATTGAACCTGTAATTGCTATGTTTTGTCTGGCAGCGTACATGTTGCCCGACAAGAAGGACTATTTCAGGAAGTGCTTTGATCTGATTTCCGCCGCTGGATGCAACGACATATTGAGCGGGCAGTATTACTGCGTCATTGCGTCCTATCTCGATCCTGAACGAATGCACAGGTTCAAAAAATATCTCCTAACGCCTAAGCTAGTTGCAGAATTAGAAGAATTGAGCATCGCAGTAAGCGGCGTCAGGGATAGTTTTAAGGTGCCATTGACCGACCAAATGACCCGCAGACTTCTGCTGTCGGTTGATGATAAATATTGTGAAGGGAAATACCGTGGGATTCTTTAAAAAGCTGTTTTCCCCTCTTAAGTCACGATTCAAGAAGATGGGCACCCTCGCGCAGAATCGGGTGGCCATATCAGTAACGCTCGCGGGGTTCGCGCAACGTGCCGCCGAAAATGAACTCCTACCGAAACTTCTCACCGTCCTTGGTTGTGCAATATCGCCAGAAGTAACGAAAAAGATCGCCACAGAACTTGCCATCGGAGTTGTTGTGTGCGTACGAATTCCGGACAAACGCGTACTGAATGATGTATGGGGGCTGGAGGGCGAAGCACTCAGACAGATGGTTGCGATGCTGGTTTTTTCAGAAAATGCCGATCCCCGTCAAGTGCTTGAGAATGCGCAGTACTCGTCTAATCCTGATGAAGCAAGAGTACAGGTGCTGCTGTCCGTCATCCGATTAGTCGGCATCAAGGACGACACCCTCATCACCCGTCTTAACACGCAGGCTTTCGGTAAGGAGTGGAATGGTTTTGCGACGGAATTCGTGGATGGTGCAATTACCGGATTCAAACGCGCGCAACGCGCCACAATGATTGAATCCGTGGCAGGCAAACTGGAATCGCTGTCTCCTCGTGGTCAGGCCCTTGTCGAGGAACTTGTTAAGAAGTGCGCAGATGCGCCGACTAAGCCGCAGCCGAACCCTGCGGACCTTCTTTCACTCAACAGCCGGGCACAGAATCTTTACAACGGCGTACGCAAAAAAGCAGAGGAATTGCGGGACCAAATCAATCCCATGATGGGATTGCCACCCATGGACCTGCCGCAATTTCAGAGGATTGAGCAAGGGATACAAATTGAATGGCTCCGAACCTGCATCCCTTACACTGCGAATCTAATGTTTCTCGCCCAGATAAGGAAAAACATCTCCTTCGGCAAAACTAATGAATTCGGGGTGATGTACGGTCAGTCTGTATTGCTGATGGCTTCGCTAGAGAAGGAACAAGCGGCGCACATGGGGTTCATGGACAAATTTGATCAGAAGAAAGCGGAAGCCTCGGCCCAGAAGGATTTCGGTGAAATGGAAGATGCGTTCCTCTTCTACATCGACAATTTTAAGAAAGTGCCGTTCCCTGACACGAAATTACTTGACCTTCTGATTTCGAAAATTGGGGTGACGGACAATCTCAAATCACAGCTTTCATGGAAGCTCCGTGAATTCAATGCGAAAGCGCAGGAAGAGTTTTCGAGGCTATAGTGTCCCCCAACCCGTCTCTGCAGCGGACCGCTGAGCTTGGTCGGTTAGGATCTGGCGAATGCTTAAGTTTCTCATTGAGGTGCGTTCACTCGTCCCCCGTAGTCGGGACAGGTATTAAACTGGTACCGCGTGATTGCATGCCGTTACTACCAGTCGCTGAGATGCAAGGGCGCGTTTTCAGTAAGTCTCGGATTATGGTGCGACAGCGACCTTTCGAAATCGAGCGAGCATAGCTCCCACATAGCACGATGATAAAGAAAAAGAGCTTGCCTCTCGGCAAGCTCTTGATAATATGGCGCGCCCGGCAGGATTTGAACCCACGACCCCTTGGTTCGTAGCTCTCCCTGCAGGCGCAACTTGTTGTTTTACTTATTGCTACAGCGCCGCCCGTTCCCCATTTCGCGCTGTTTTGCCCGCTCTTGCTCCCTCCAGTCCCCAAAATCTCCCCACGATTGTTGACGGCAGCGTCCGAGCGCTGGGATCCAGAACGAGCACGGGGTGAACGGGTCCGCAACCATCGCCTCGTAGATCCAACTATCGAAAAATAAGGAACTTTAGTGCCACTTTCGGGTTCGGAGGATTGGAACGACAAAATGTTGTGGCATATACTGAGTCTATGAACCGCTGGAGATCTATTCTGTCTGTGCTGATCGCGCTGTGGCTGCCGTTGCAGGGCTATGCAGCCGTGGCGATGCCGTTCTGCCAGCACAGCATGGGAGCGACCTCGACCCATGATCATGATGGCACCGCTGATCATTCGCAGCATCATCATGACGGCCATTCGGATCACATGGCCCCGACCGATGCATCAAATGACAGGGCGGCGATCTCGTATACAAACCATGTAGGCAGCGATGACATCGGTGGTTTGGGGTGCAACAACTGCGGCGCGTGTCATCTGGCCTGCGCGCCAGTGATCTCGGCAGTTGTGCCTGTCTATCTTCCGATCGGAACCTCTGTACTTGAATCGGCTCCCGCCGATGCCTCGCAGTTCTTTTACCCCGAACAACTTCAACGTCCTCCTCTGCTCGCGCTCCTCTGAGCGCGGGTTGAATCCTTAACCGACCGGCACGTCTGCCGAAGCGGTTCTTTCCTTCCGCGAAAAACACCGGCCGTTTTATCACGGCCCTGACGCGACACGCCGTGTCACGGCATCCGATCCTATTTTTCGGGGATGGAGTGCTGGGCCGCGAACAGATTGAGGTTTTCGATGAAGCCGAGGATTTCCATGAACCCCAGGTCACGCAACACGTTCGGTGTCCTGGCTATGACTCTTCTGCTGCCAGCCTGCGCTACGGTGGCCACTCCCGAATATCCAAGGCAGCACCCGGCTAACCCCTACGCAATCCAAGCCCCCGCGCCGGCGACGTCGAGTGCGCTCGACGCCTATCGACCGGCGACCAGGAAAGAGCAGTCCGGGCAGCCTGCCGCAGCCGTAGAACCCTCCAGCCACGCCGGAAATGGCAATTCGGCGCAACAGCCTGGCGATGGGCCCAAGGAGGACGACCATGACCACCACTGAAATCACGCAGGGGTCTGGCATCAGGACGACCACCGCCATTGTGCTCGGCGTGTTCGTGCTCGGTGGCTGTGCGACGGTAAAGCGCGAGGCTCGCTTCCCGGAAGTGCAAAGCGCGGTGGCGGACCGCCTCGGCCAGAACGTCGAATGGAATCGCGACGGTAAGGGCGACGAACGGGCGCAGAAAGCCTTGCGCGCGTTGCTGCAGCGGGAGCTATCCGCCGAGGCGGCGGTGCAAGTCGCTCTGCTCAACAATCGCAGGCTGCAGGCGAAGTTCGAAAATCTCGGCGTTGCCCAGGCCGACCTGGTTGAAGCCGGTTTGTTGGACAACCCGGTGCTCGGCGCGGGTGCGCTGTTCCAGAACGCCGGCACCGAAATCGACGTGGACATCGTGCAGAACTTCCTGGGCGTCTTCACGCTGTCCGCCCGCAAGAAAATCGGACAGGCGAGGGCCGAACGCGTGACGCTGGAAGTTTCCGGCGACGTGCTCGAACTCGCGGCACAAGTGCAGTCCCAATACTACCGCGTGGTTGGAGATGCCGAAGCGCTGGGGCTCGCGCGACAGGTCGTCGCTTCGACGGAAGCCGCAGCCGAACTCGCGCAACGACAATACGACGCTGGCAACCTGAGCAAGCGTGAGCAGAGCCTGCAGCAGGCCTTTTACGCGCAGAACCTGCTGGAAGTAGCCCAGGCCGAGGCGCAACTCCATG
>JANXPQ010000086.1 GCA_025357235.1 Betaproteobacteria bacterium | reverse complement strand
ATTTCAGGTCGGGTGTAATAAGCGCCGAAAGATTTCTGGTTGATGTATTTTTCAAAGATGTAACCCAGCACATCGGGGTTGATTTCGTCGGCATTGCCGCCGGGGGTGTCGTCCAGATTCCACGAGAACGAGGCGAACAGTTTGAAGATACCGTCGAATGCATGATCCGGTATGCGCAAGGTCGTGCCCAGCCGGGGCTGCTTGTCTGAATCAAGCTCAAGCTTGTGGTGCAGAAACAGGCCGCCGTTGAGGTAGGGAATGTCGCCGGTCAGCGTTTGCACGGCGGGGGTGCGATCTCCCTTGGGCTTGGCGAATGCCTCGAAGAACAGCGCGCTCAGGAATTCACCAAAGAATCTATCCGGCCCGCGATTTTTCGAGTCCTCGAATTTCTTCGGCAGGTAATCGTAATCGGCGTGATCGAGAAAACCTTTCCTCTGCATGAACCAGACGAACATCAGCCGGTTGAGTATGACCGAGGCATACCAGCGTCGGTCGCGCTCGTCGTCTATGCCTTCTATTTCAGCGAGCAGGTTCTGGTGCTGCTCCTGATAGGCGGTAAAAAAACGCTTGGTGGTTTTTTCCACATCCAGCGCAGTTTCCATGCGGCGCGCCACTTCCAGCACGGGCAGACGGCCGGAGGCATCCAGCTCATAAAGCTCCACCACCATGGCCTGCAACTTGGAGACGAACAGGTCTATGGGCTGACCACGAAAGTATTCGTGGCGGCGGGGAATATTTTTGGGCTTGCCTGTTTCTGTGTCCTTGGTGCGCTTAACCCAGTACCACAAGCTTTGGGAGGGTTGTTTGTCACGATCAAGAAAGATCAGCAGGTTCTCATAGTGCGATTGCGACACCTGCCGCCAGATCGCCATACGCTGCGCCTCATCCGGCCAGCCGGTTTCGGTGACCACTTCCAGCACGGCAACCCCGGACAATTCGGCAACCATGCGCCGCCGGTAGCGGATATCTTTGGCTTCATCCTCCTGCCATGCGCGTTCACTTACAGGCGGATGATTCCAACCCAGCACATCGGTGAACAGCAAGTTGAAATTCAGTTGCTGGAGGTGAGTACTGAATTGTTGCAGGTTGAGTTTTGACATTTAAATGGCGTTTCCGATTTTTGAGGCGATTAGCGCCATCGAGCAAACGATTTTCGGCTCATGTTGCGCCGCATCATCTTCGGCGTAAGTGAGTTGATTTTCTTCGCGTAGTGATTTCACGGCATCGCCCAGTTGCTCATCATTTACGCCGCTGCGCATTAACCTGTTAAGCGTATCGGCGGCGCTTTCCAGCAAGGGTCGGTTGTAGATGTCATCGATGGCGCGATCCAGTTCATCATCGGCGAACAGAGAGCCGCGCAGGCTGCGAGCATATTCCTTGAGGCGGTCGTAGCACTTGCGGCGCGGGCTGGAAGGCCGCCCCAAGCCACCTCCCACGGCCTTATCCTGAGTTATGGCTAGCTTAAGTCCTACAGCCACCAAGTCGTGGTGATTTTCGGCACGTTCCAGTGCAGGTTCTTCCGGTGCGCATTCAGCCGTGCGCAGAATGGTAAATTGAGATTCGGTGATGGCCAGGCCTTGTGCATTAACCCAGGCTAAGTGGTCGTTGCCTTCGGGGGATTTGACGTAGACAAGGGCGCTATCGCCCTCTGCCAAAGCTCTCTCCCCTAGCC
>JANXPQ010000579.1 GCA_025357235.1 Betaproteobacteria bacterium | reverse complement strand
CGACCAGGGATCCATGAATCCGATCACCCGCTGCAGGCGATAGGGAGACGTCCAGATCAGCATGACGAATCCGACGAGCAGCAGGACGATGAGCGTCGCAAACAGCTTCCAGTTCATTCCGCCGAGGAACAGGATCGCCATCGCAACTGCGGTAATCACCGCAAAGGCGCCGAAATCCGGTTCGCGCAGCAACAACCCGCCGGTGAGCAGCATCACGATCAGCATCGGCAGGAACCCTTTGCGGAAACTGTGCATGTGGGCCGCCTTGCGAACGGTGTAGTCCGCTGCATAGAGCACCGCAAAGAATTTCATCAACTCGGAGGGCTGCAGATTGAACAGGCCGAGCGACAACCAGCGCCGGCTGCCGTTGACTTCCCGTCCTACGCCGGGAATCAGCACAAGCATCAGCAGCAATACTCCCGCGCAAAATAGATAGGGTGCCGCCTGTTCCCAGAAGCGCAGCGGAAACTGGAAGCAGATGAAACCTGCCATCAGGCCGACGAACAGAAACACGCCATGCCGGATCAGGTAATAGGTGGGTTGATTGCCGGTGAAACGCCCGCCTTCCGCGATAGCTATCGACGAGGAATAGACCATGATCAATCCGAGCGCGAGCAGAAGCCCGGCGGTACTGACGACCGCGTAGTCAAACTCCGCAATCGGTACGGGTCTGGCGGCTGCGCCGATGCCGAGAAAGCCGTTCATTGACCAGCCTCGAGCGCCCGCACTTCTTCAACGAAGACTTCAGCGCGATGTTCGTAGTTGCGGAACATGTCGAAGCTGGCGCAAGCCGGCGACAACAAGACCACGCCGCCGGGCTGGGCCAGCGTAAATCCGGCTCGTACTGCGTCGTGCATGCTGGCGGCGTGAACGATCGCCACGCCGGAGACCTCCAGAGCCGCGGCGATCTTGTCGCCGTCTCGGCCGATGAGGACCACGCCTTTCGCCCTCGCTGCCACTGCGTCGCGCAAAGGCGAGAAATCCTGGCCTTTACCTTCTCCGCCTGCGATCAGAACAACTCTCGAAGTCATTCCCATGAGGGCGGCAACCGTGGCGCCGACGTTGGTCCCTTTGGAGTCGTCGTAGAAGGCTACGCCCTCGACGTCGGCGACCTTCTGCACGCGATGTGGCAAACCTTCGAATTTGAAGAGCGCGTCGAGGAGCGGTTCGTAGGGAAGGCGAATTGCGCGGCATAACGCCAGCGCAGCGAGCGCATTCGCAGCATTGTGCAGGCCCGCGACTTTCAGCTCGGAAACCTTCATCAGGTTCGCCCGCCCCTCCGCCAGCCAGAGTTCGCCGTCGATGTCGCGCAACCCCCAGTTGCCTTCGTTCCAGGGTTCATCCAATCCAAAAGTAAAGACCTTTCGTCCGGGCTCGACCATGCCATATGCCCAGTTGTCCTGGCGGTTCACCACCTGGATGCCGTCGCCGAAAAAAATGCGCGCCTTCGCATCCGCATATTCGCGCAGACCCGAATACCGGTCGAGATGATCTTCGCTTAGGTTCAGAACCGCCGCCGCATCGGGATTCAGGCTGCGGGTCGATTCGAGCTGAAAACTGGACAGCTCCAGCACGAACACGTCCGGACGCCGTCGGGTACCGGCTTCCACTTCCGACAAAGCTTCCAGGATCGGCAAACCGATGTTTCCCGCAATCAGGGTCCTCATCTTTGCGGCACGCACCATCGCACCGACCATCTCCGTCACGGTGCTCTTGCCATTCGATCCGGTGATCGCAATCACCCTGTTGCCGGGAAACTCGCTCCGGATCCTGGCAAACAACTCGATGTCGCCAACGACGTCGACCCCCCGCTGCTTTGCGGCGCGCACCAGTGGCTCCGCCATCGGTACGCCGGGACTGATGGCGATAAGATCCACATCCGCGAAACTCTCGGAGCGGAATGCGCCGATGTGCAGTTCTATCTCCGGAATTTCACTTCGCAATTGCGCCGCAAACGGCGGCGTCTCCCGGCTGTCCGCGACGCGCACCGATGCGCCGCGGGCACCGAGCCAGCGCGCCATCGACAATCCGCTTGCGCCGAGACCCAGCACCAGCACGCGTTTATTCTTCAGCTCGATCGGCACGCGTCTCCTTCATGGCGGCCTCGATTTGTGAAAGACGCACCGTGCCGACATCCTCGTTTCCCTCCGTCCGCATGCCATGGAGCGGGAGTTGTTTGGGACCGGCTTCCGATGCGCGCACGCGCAGTTCCTGCATGAACAATTCGAAATGCAAACGACTAGTCATGGTTTACCTCGTTATGACGACCTGATTTCTTCGCCGACATGCCGCTTCGCGACGCGAAGCGGGTCTTTGCAGAATCCAGGTCGTTGTTCGTCTTCATGCCGGTCAGCGCAGCTTGAGTGTCGACAGGCCGACCAGCACAAGCATCATGGTGATGATCCAGAAACGAACAACGACTTGATTCTCCTTCCAGCCTTTCAGTTCATAGTGGTGATGAAGCGGCGCCATGCGGAAAATGCGCTTGCCCGTCAACTTGAACGACGCAACCTGCAATACCACCGACAATGTCTCCACGACGAATACGCCACCCATGATGAACAGCACGATTTCCTGGCGAACCACAACGGCGATGGTTCCCAGCGCGCCACCGAGCGCGAGCGCGCCCACGTCCCCCATGAAAACCTCTGCCGGATAGGCGTTGAACCACAGGAAAGCCAGGCCGGCACCTGCCAGTGCCGCGCA
>JANXPQ010000564.1 GCA_025357235.1 Betaproteobacteria bacterium | reverse complement strand
CCTGTGCGGCCTGGAATTGGGCAAATGCCGCACAGGGAGAGCTATCGGGCGCTCTCTCCAGATTGCTGGTGGTGTCGGAGAACTATCCGCAGTTGAAGTCCGACGCGAACTTCCGCGACCTGCAGGCGCAACTGGAAGGCACCGAAAACCGCATTGCGGTTGCACGCAACCGCTACATCAAGTCGGTGCAGGAATTCAACGTGACGGTGCGCTCCTTCCCGTCCAACCTGACGGCGATGGTGTTCGGATACAAAACAAAGCCCAACTTCACGGTGGAAAACGAAGCGGAAATTGCCAAGCCGCCCAAAGTCGATTTCGGGCCGGCGCCGGCCAAGCCCCAAGGCGAGGCTCAGGGAGGCGCCAAGTGAGGGCGATGAACACGGCAACAGCGTCATTGCTGGCATTGACCCTTTGCTGGTCATTCATCGCTGGAGCACAAATCGCCGTCCCGCCTTTGACCGGACGCGTCACCGACCAGACCGACACGCTCAGCGCAGAGCAAAAGGCTGCGTTGGAGCAGACCCTGCAAGCGTTTGAAGCCAGGAAAGGCAGTCAGCTCGCGGTTCTCATTGTTCCCACCACCGCTCCGGAAACGATCGAGCAATATTCCTTGCGCGTGGTGGAGCAATGGAAGTTGGGCCGCAAGAAAGTCGATGACGGTGCGATCCTGGTTGTCGCCAAGACCGACCGTGCGTTGCGCATCGAGGTGGGCTACGGCCTAGAGGGAGCACTCAATGACGCCACCAGCAAGCGCATCATCAGCGAGATTATTACGCCGCCCTTCCAGCAAGGAGATTTCTATGGCGGAATTACGGCCGGGGTTGACCAGATCATCCGGGTTATTGACGGCGAGCCGTTGCCGGACCCGAAGGGTAGATCTCCTAGCGTTGCTACGGGTTTTCAACAATTTCTTCCCATCATTATTGTTCTTGCGCTCGTATTGGGCGGGGCGTTGCGTTCCGTTCTGGGCAGGTTTCCCGGCGCGCTTGCAACTGGAGGCGTCGTCGCTGTTGTGGCTTGGTTATTTGCCGGCGCGATCGGTATCGCGTTGGTTGCCGGAGTGACCGCGCTTTTGTTCACTTTGCTCATCGGGGGCGGACATGGCATCGGCGGTCATCATGGCGGATACGGCCGGGGCGGCTTTGGTGGCGGTGGTTTCGGTGGAGGTGGAGGCTTTGGGGGAGGCGGCGGCGGCTTTGGCGGTGGCGGTGCGTCGGGACGGTGGTAATGATGAATATCAAACGCATAACGAAGCATCTTCTGGTGACCCACTGGCAGGTCAACCGGGCTTTTCCCCGCCAAACCTTGCTCGCGATTGAGCAAGCGATCAAAGCGAGCGAGAACGCACACGTCGGAGAAATCCGTTTCGTTGTGGAAGGCGCCCTTGATGGCATGTCGCTCTTAAAGGGGCAGTCTGCGAGAGAACGTGCGCTCGAGGTTTTTTCACAACTGCACGTGTGGGACACAGAGCACAACAACGGCTTGCTTATTTTTCTGTTGCTCGCTGACCGGGCCGTGGAGATCATTGCCGATCGTGGGATTCACTCGAAGGTGGGTGCCCGGGAATGGGAAAACATCTGCCGCAAGATGGAAACGGCCTTTAAACAGGCGAACTATGAAGGCGGCGTAGTCAGCGGCATTCAAGCGGTGGGGCAGCATCTAATGAAACACTTTCCCGCTTCCGATGGTGGTCGAAATGAATTGCCAGATAAACCAGTGGTCCTGTAACTCAACCTTGCTTGTCATCCCGTCGCATCGCTGTGGATCGGACACCACGCTTATCGCTGGCGACGATACAACAAATTGAACGCGGATGAGAGTGTCGTAACACGGGTATCTGAGGACTACATCATCTATGAGCAAGAAAAATAAGGAACACGGCACGAACGGGCACACGCCCCCGATCTCGAAAAAGGCCTATAAAGACACCCTACGCAAGCTCCAGATCGAACTGGTCAAGCTGCAGCGGCACTTCATCAAATGCAATGACAAGATCCTGATCATCCTGGAGGGTCGGGATGCGTCCGGCAAGGACGGGACGATCAAGCGCATTGTCCAGCACCTGAGTCCACGCGAAACCCGCGTCGTCGCTCTTGGCAAGCCCTCGGACCGTGATCGTACATCGTGGTACTTCCAGCGTTATGTTCCTTATTTACCGGCGGCCCAGGAATTCGTGCTGTTTAATCGTAGTTGGGATAACCGCGCCGGTGTTGAGCGAGTGATGGGCTTTTGTACCGAGGCTGAGCATGAAGAGTTCATGAGTTCGGTTTCAAACTTCGAGAACATGCTGGTCCGCTCGGGCGTGAAGCTCCTCAAATACTATCTCGACATCAGCAAAACCGAGCAGAAGAAACGCCTTGAAGACCGTAAATCGGATCCTCTCAAACAATGGAAGATCAGTCCGATCGACGACCGAGCGATCAAGAACTGGAAAGCATACAGCCTGGCCCGCAACGAGATGCTGGCGCGCTCGCATAACCCGATAGCGCCCTGGACTCTGGTGCGCGCGAACGACAAGCATCTGGCGCGACTCAACATCATCAAGGATTTGCTCGACCGGCTTCACTATACTGGCAAGGATAAGCGGCTCATCCGTCCGGATCCGCACATCGTATTCGCATATGACGTCTCAAACCTCGAAAACGGCCAGCTTGCGAAATGATCTGAGATGTAACAAGACATTCTGATTATGAAGACCATTAAGGAAGTCAAATGAAAACCTGTGTTATTGAAGTGCACGACATGCTGACGATATTGAACGTGCTTGATGTGGAAAGGCGGATTGGCAAGGTGCCGGGTGTCGAAAGCGTTACAGCCAACTACGGTGCGCTACGACGAAACCCGACTCGAAGCCGCCGGGATCAAAAGCGCGCGACTACCCTGCGGACTGTCGGTCGGCGCGCCGGATTCATCGGGAGAAATGGCATGAACAGCATGAACGATCCGATGCACACTCCAAGCGAGGCCGCCGGCCGCGATGGGCGTTTCATCGGAGTGAGCTGAATGTGCTTCTCGGCCACGGCAAGCTTCTCGGCAGGGGCCATCCTGCTCGGGCTCGGCGTGCTGACGCTGAAGTCTGCGCGTCTCCGGCGCGAACTGCCGTTCGCCGCAATCCCGTTGCTGTTCGCGATCCAGCAACTGAGCGAGGGCGTGATCTGGCTGACCTTCCGCTACGGGGCGCCGCAACTCAACGCGGCCATGACCTATGTGTATTCCTTCTTCTCACATGTGTTGTGGCCGGTCTATGTGCCTGTGACCGTGCTTCTGATGGAACCTCGGGGATGGCGCCGGCGAGCACTGCTCGCATTCGTCGCGGCCGGTGTCGCGGTAGGCGCGTATCTGCTTTACATCCTGGTCGCCTATCCGATCGACTCGCGGCCGACGGGCCCGCATATCGAGTACGTCTCGCCGCATTTCTTTGCCGTCGCAGCGATGACGCTGTATCTGATGTCGACCACGTTCAGCCCGATTTTGTCCACGCACCGAATGGTGAAGGTCTTCGGTGTTCTGGCGCTGCTGTCCTTTGCCGCAGCCTATTTCTTCTATGCGATCTGGTTTATCTCGGTGTGGTGCTTCTTCGCCGCGCTGTTGAGCGCAGTCATCTACCTCCACTTTGTGCTGTGCAGGGCGCAACGCATCGGGGTGGCAACCCGAGAGCCAGCAAAGGCGTCTGCGGTGCCAACAGACCGGCAGCCTGAAAAGAAAGCCGCCGCGTGAAGGCCAACGCCGAGCGCACTTCCGGTGTGTCCGCGTCCACCATGGCCGCGCTCATGCTCGCCGTTTTCACGGTGTCGGTCGGCTATGGCATCGTGCTTCCGCTTCTGCCTTATCTGATCGAGCGGCTCCTGGCAGCACGAGTAGAAGCTGCGCCAGTTTCCCGGCACACGGGGCTTCTGACCGCTGTCTACACTCTGTCACTTTTTCTGTTTGCTCCCATGTGGGGTCGGCTATCCGATCGGCGTGGCCCGCGCGGTGTACTGCTGGTTGGGCTTCTCGGCTTTGGCGTAACCATGCTGATCTTCTCGTTCGTCGAGAGTCTCGCCGCAATTTACGCCGAGCGCTTCCTGAGCGGCATGTTCGCCGCTGCGGTGACGCCAGTGGCGGCGGGGGCAATCGGCAAGTTCGCGACAACCGAACAAGGACGTGCCCGCCGGCTTTCATTCGTCAGCATGGCCGGCATTGCCGGCTTCCTGCTCGGACCGATGGTGGGTGTGTTCATTGCGCGCTTTGCAGCGGATTTCTTCATGCTCGCCATGCCGGCCGGGTCGGTAGCGATTCCGCTCGTGGCGACCGCACTGCTCGCCTTTCTCGTGGCCTTCGCCGTCGCGTTTGTCGTGCCGAGTGGCGAGGGCCACGATCGGTCAAAGGAGACGACGGGCGCATCGGTCGATGAGACTGCATGGCTCGTGCCGAAGTTGCTCATCCTCACCTTCATCGCCTCGGCCGGCGTCGGGGTCTTTGAGGTTGGGCTGGCACTGCGCGGCAAGCAGGAACTCGCCTTGACCCCGTACCAGATCGCGACGATGTTCACCGAATGCAGCCTGGTCATGTTCGTAGTGCAGGCAATCGTATTCTCGCCCTGGGTCAAACCGGGCTCGACCCGCTGGCTTATCGCGCCCGCGCTCGCGGTACTCGCGGTCGGATTGTTCCTCGTGCCGCGAGCGTCGGATTTCACTTTAATGTTGGTCGTGATTGGTGCGGTCGCGGCGAGTGCCGGCGTCCTCTCGCCGATCCTGACCTACTGGATTTCCTCCAAGGCCGGGAGCGCGCAGGGGTGGCAACTCGGCAAGCAGACGGCCGCCGCCAGCCTTGGCGTCACCGTGGGCTCGGCGGCAGGCGGACTCCTCTTCAATGTCGCCTTCCTACCGGGGGCCTCCTTTGTTCTGACTGCGGGTATCACCGCGCTGGGTTTCCTGCTAAGCCTCGGGTTGCCGCAACTGCTCGCGCTTCCCAATTCACGCTCGCGCCCGCGCCCGGTATCAGCATGATAGAGCGCCATGGGCAGCGTCACGCAGAAAGCGCTGTCGCACTCCATGATACCGGCGATGGCAACTGATCCGGTATGCGGCATGCAGGTTGACGAGCGAACCCCCGCAGGAAACAGCGTGTTCAATGGTAGCAATTATTACTTCTGCTCCGTTGGTTGCAAGAAGAAGTTCGAGGCAAATCCGTCAGCGTACGTTGGCACGCCGCAAGCTGATGACAACAAGCGGTCCGAACACGCGCGTCCCCACGTTCAAACAACGCGGGAAACCCCGGGTTGCGACCATGGAAAGCCCGTCGTCACGAGCGCGGCGCCGCCGGGAACCGTCTATACCTGCCC
>JANXPQ010000505.1 GCA_025357235.1 Betaproteobacteria bacterium | reverse complement strand
GCACAGGCACAAAAAGTCTTGGCAGGAGACGTACCCGAGAACGTGATCGGCCCTCACTGCCATGTGCCATACGATTGCCCGTTTCTGTCCCATTGTTCCCCCCCAGAAGTGGAGTATCCGGTAGACATACTTCCCTATGGTGGAAATATGGTGAAGCAGCTTGTTGCCGATGGGTATCAGGATTTGCGGGATGTTCCTGATGATGTCCTAACGAAAGAACATCATCTACGAGTCTGGCGTTCTACCAAGTCCGGCAAACCCGAGATAAGTCCTGAAGCAGAAAAGGAATTGGGATCGATGTCGTTTCCACGCTATTACCTAGACTTCGAAACCATCCAATTTGCCGCAGCACTCGGGAAGGCGTTATGCAACGCTGTTCTCGGATGAGGCCGATGGCTCGCTCGATCCGGATCGCAAACGCATGTTCATGGAAATGAAGCGGGAGGTATTGCGATTGGGTGGCTACGATCAGGAATTTTTTGTGTCGCAGACGCCGGCGTTGACCGCGATGGCGGATGCCGTGATTGATCTGGATGCGATGGCGGCGGCTGGATCACCCTTGGAAGCCGCGAGGGTGGAATTGACAGGAGAGGCGCTTGGGAAGCAGGAGTCAACATAGCAAGCCTCTGGTAGATCGTAGTTTTATGCTATTATTTGCATGAATTGTCAATGAGGAATTATCTTGCCAACGAGCTTGCGTCATCATCCGGCCGCCGCGAAGGGCGGTTCTGCCGACCTTGCCAGCGCTTTGCGCGCGGGCCGGGTGTACCGCCGCGAAGATCTGGCTCGGGTCTCGAACGCGGTCGATCGCCATCTGCGCGAACTGGTCGCGGGCGGACAGTTGAAGAAGCTGGCGCAAGGCTTGTACTACGCACCGCGTCAATCGACCTTCGGCAGCGTGCCGCCTGACGATCACGAACTGGTCGAGGCCTTCCTGCGCGACAAGGATTTTTTGGTCTTTTCGCCATCCGCCTATAACACGCTCGGACTGGGAACCACGCAGCTCTACAACCGCACCCTGGTCTACAACCACAAGCGACATGGGGTGTTTGCGCTGGGTAATCGCCAGTTCGACTGTCGGGTCAAGCCGCGCTTCCCCAAGAAACTCACCCCGGAGTTCCTGTTCGTGGACATGCTCAATAACCTCGACGAACTGGCCGAGGACAAGCTGCTGGTGCTCGCAGTGGCGAAGAACAAGGTGATGGAATTCGATCGTGCGCATCTGCTGCGGGCCTTGGCCAGCTACGGTTCGATGGCGACTAAAAAACGGGTGGCGGGATGGCTGCATGGCTGAGTTTTTGCACGAGCGCCGCGACGTTGCTCAGTTGATCGCCATCGTGGCCGAGCAGCGCGGCATCGATCCGACGCTGGTCGAGAAGGATTACTGGATCATGCATTGCCTGTGGGGGTTGCAGGCACAGGGATTTCGTTTCGAACTGAAAGGGGAAACAACTTTCAGGGAAAAGATCGAATCGCTAACCTATTTCTAAGCTGGCCAACGTCAAGGTGAATAGACCCATTAACCTTGGAGGGCCACAAGATGATCAGATTTCTCACAACCAGCATGCTTGTTATTCTGACAGCTAGCGCTTTCAGCAGTTACGCCCAGCAAGCCGACACGTCGGTACTTACGGAGACCATCGTGACGTATTGCGCCGCATGGGGTGAGTCGGACGTGCCGAAACGCACGCAAATGTTGAAGAAGTCTTGGGCCAGGCAGGGCACCTACACCGATCCGACGGCTCAAGTGGACGGACGAGAGGCGCTTATCGCCCATATCGGGAAGTTTCTGGAACAATATTCAGGGGCACAGATCGTTGTGTCCAGTGCGGTCGATGCGCATCACGAGAGGTTCCGGTTCGGATGGAAAATGTTAGCGGCAGACGGATCCACCGCGCTGGAAGGGATGGACTTTGGCGAGGTGGACGAGAAGGGTCAGATCCGTCGCATCACCGGTTTCTTCGGACCGCTAGGACCCCGTCCGTAAGGGTCTACCGCCACCAAGTGCGTATTTCACGCCATCGTGACCGGTGATTTCACGGAAGCGTGACCGACGTTTCACGGCATCGTGACCGCGATTTCACGGTAAACGTGACCGATTTATGGGGTGCTGCATGGATAGTTAAAGGTAGTCTCGGCGCTTT
>JANXPQ010000492.1 GCA_025357235.1 Betaproteobacteria bacterium | reverse complement strand
TACGCTCTTCGATCACATGATCCGAGTCATAAAAGACCTTGTTCAGGCGTTTCGCCAGGACGCGGCCAACCGAAGTCTTACCCGCGCCCATCATCCCGACCAGGAAAATGTTTCCGGGTATGGCCGAAACGGCCTGCCCGGAAATTGCGGGGTTTGCGTTGTCCATGCGGCCATTCTAGCTAAACCGGGGCCGCGCAGCCGCGGGGCGGAAAAAAAACGGCCGCAGTGATCTGCGGCCGTGGGGATTGGAATAGTTCAGCGAACGGTCAGCGTATCCTTGATAACCCTTGGCGTGACGAATATCAGCAACTCGTGCTTGTTGTTGTTCCTCAGATCCTGGCGAAAAAAGAAGCCAATGAGCGGAATATCGCCAAGTAACGGAACTTTAGTCACAGTCGAAGATTCGTCCTGGGTGTAAATGCCGCCAAGACCCACCGTGCCGCCATTTTCCACCAGCACCTCGGTCGAGATCTGCTTGGTGTCGATGGCCGGACCGGCGCTGGTAGATGCGCCCACGCTGTCCTTGTTGATGTTCAGCTTCATCTTAATGTAGTCGTCCGGCGTGATCTGCGGCTTGACCTTGAGCCGCAGAGTCGCCTGAGCGAACGAGACGCTCGTCGCGCCACTGCTGGTCGCCTGCTGGTAGGGAATTTGTGTGCCTTGCTCGATGTTGGCTTCCACGTTGTCCGCAGTAATCACGCGGGGGCTGGATATGATCTTGCCCTTGCCGTCCGCCTGCAGGGCAGTAATTTCCATATTGAGAAACTTGGTCATCGCATCGTTCATCAGGACTAGCGACAGTTGCCCCGGGTTCACGCCGCCGAGGCCGGGAGCCGCCATATTCGAGAAGGTGGTGTCGGTCAGAAAACTAGACGTTCCGCCTTGGCCAGTAGCAGCACCAGTCGCGTTAAGTCCCCCACCAATGAGCGCCCTGCTATTGCCGCCAGGAATTTGGTCGCCTCGACCCGTCTTATCGTTATAACCCAGACGAGCCCCGACATTGCGGCTGAAGGTGTCGGTAGCCTCTACGATGCGGGCTTCGATCAATACCTGGCGAACTGCCACATCGATTTTCTTGAGTAACTCCCGGAGCTCGTCGAGTTTCGCGGCCGTGTCTTGGACAAAGATTTGATTCGTCCTGGTATCGACGACTGCGCTGCCGCGCTTGGACAGTATTCTCTGATTGGCATCAGTGATTATTTTCTGGAAATCCTCTGCCTTCTGATAGTTCAACAGGAAACTTTCCGTCCGCAGGGGCTCCAGATCGGAAATTTGTTGCCGCGCTTCCAGTGCCAGTTTTTCCTTCGTAGCCAGTTCGTCGCGCGGCGCAATCCAGACCACATTGCCAGTCTTGCGCATATCCAAGCCCTTGGCTTGCAGAATAATGTCTAGCGCCTGGTCCCAGGGTACGTCCTTCAAGCGCAATGTGAGGTTGCCGCTTACCGTATCGCTGGTGATGATGTTGAGGCTCGTGAAATCGGCGATGACCTGCAACACTGCCCGCACTTCGATATTCTGAAAATTCAAAGATAGCTTTTCACCGGTGTAACCACTGGCAGTTTTCGGTTTACCGGACTCCTCGACCACGGGCTTTACTTCGATGATGAAGCGGTTGTCGGTTTGGTAAGCAGATTGTTCCCAGCGCCCTTTCGGAGTAATTGTTATACGTGTGTTGGCACCAGAGCGGGTGACTTCGAAATTGTCGACCTGGGTGCCGAAGTCGGTGACGTCGTAACGTCGCTCGAGTGCAGGTGGCAGGGCAGTCTGGATGAAATCGACCAGGACGCTCTTTCCCTGCTGGCGCAGATCGATACCGGTGGTAGCGTCCGAGAGGTCGACAACGATCTGCGCTTCTCCGTTCCTGCCGCGACGAAAATCGATGTCGCGAACCGCATGTCCTTCACCGCTTGCCTTGGGTTCGGCAAACGCCGTGGAATCCGTTGCGGCAGCAGCCGCGGAAGCCCCGCCTTCCAACGTAATGACAACCGTGTTGCCGTCAATCTTGGTGTCGTACTTGACCATCTTTGCGAGGTTGAACACCACCCGCGTGCGTCCTCCCGATTGTCCCAGCCTGATCGTGCGCAAGTCGCCCTGATTGACGTCCTGCGAATTTTTGCCGAGGCCGTTCGCGGTGCTGGGAAAGTCGAACGCGACACGCGGAGGATTGTTCACGGTAAACGCAGCCGGTGGATTGGTCGGTGCATCCTTGAATCCGAGTTTGACGGTCACCGTTCCCGCTTGCGTAGAAACGTCGATGGACTGGATGACATTTCCGGCGGAGGGTGCGGATTTATCCTGGCCATGGGCAAGCATGCTTACCAGGAAAACCAGCCCCAGCGGCACGATGAGTTGGATCAAACGACCGATGCGTTTCATATTCGCGTGCTCCTTAGTTCATTGCTCGAGCAGCTGCAAACTGCTAGTGCGCTCGGTCCACGATCCCGATGAGGAATCCTGGATGACTTCCTTGAGTGTCACCGTCGATTCGCTGATCGAGGTTACGACACCGAAATTTTGTCCTAGATAGTTGCCGGACTTGACGCGATAAAGGTTGTTGTCCGGGGTCTTGATCAGCGCGAAGCGAACCTGCTTCTGCTCGAGAGTGCCGACCATCTGCAAACTCTCCAGCGGAAACGCTTCCAACGCCTCCTTGCGCCGATTGAGGTCGGGACGCGGTCCCCCACCCGTCCCGCCGCGTGTATCGGCGACGGTCTTGCGGGGCTTGAAAGGATCAGGCAAATCGAATGCATTGTAGGCAAATGGTTCGAACTGCTTGACGTCCGGGATGGGCTCCACCCGCCCGCGCAGACCTTCACCCGATTCCTTGACGAACTGCTTGAGGTCGGAAAACTGCTCGCCTCCGCAACCGGAGAGGAACAAAGCCGCAATCATCATGGCAAAGAGGGCGCGCATCATTTTTTGGGAGCCGAAGCATCTCGTGCGGCTTTGCGCTGAGCGGCAACTTCGCTGTCGTCAAGATAACGGAACGTTTTGGCGACTGCATCCAGGGTCAGGCCGCTCTTGCTTGTACTCAATGCAATATCGTTCAACGTGACAATGCGGGAAAGCTGGGAAATGTCGCTCGCGAATGCACCGATATCATGATAGTTGCCGGCGAGTTTGATCGTGATCGGCAATTCCGCATAAAACTCAGACCGGGTTTCCGATGGCGCGGGGCGGAACAGTTCAAACTGCAGGCCGCGACCCAGACCAGCCTGGTTGATGTCCGTAAGCAACGCTTCCATTTCGGACTTGTTTGGCAGCTGCTTGAGCATTTCACCAAAGGACTCCTCGATTTCTGCCAATTGCTTGCGATACGCCTCGAGGTTCACAGCTTGTTTTTTCTTGTCGAGGAAGGAGGTTCGCAGGTCTTGCTCTTTCGACCGGTCCCGCGCCAATTCGTCGAGCTGGTTCTGCCAATCGAACCAGTACCCCGCAAACACGAGCAGAAGCAGCAGAATTAATAGCGCACCGAGCTTCGGCAGGGCCGGCCAGCTGCCGATATCGCGTGGATTCAGTCTTCGGATGTCGTCGAGCGTCATGGGCTTCAGGTTTTCGGCGCGGGAGGCACAGCGGCAGGGGTGCCCGGTTTCGGACGCGAGGTGTTTGCCTCTTTGGGCCGCGAAATATTGACGTTCAAATTGAATTCGTTCAGGGAGGCATTTTCGACCGTGACCGCCTTGATTTCGACCAGGGACGGACTCTCAAGCCAGGGCGAGGCCTCGAAATTACGCATCAGCGTCGAAACTCGCGCATTGGAAGTCGCGTAGCCGATGACATTTACCCTCTGGCCGGTCTGCTTCACGGCTTTGAGATAGACGCCGTCCGGAAGCTGCCGGACCAGTTGGTCGAGCAATCGCACTGTCTCCGTCCGGTTTGTCTGCAAGGATTCCACAACCCGCTTACGCGCCAGCAGCGCCTGCGTTTGCTCCTTCAGCTTCTTGATTTCATCGATCTGTTTGTCGAGCAGCACAATCTCGGACTCCAGGTACTTATTGCGTTCTACCTGGGCTTCGATGCGGCCCGCAAAAAATGTATGTACAACCACGACGATGGCGGCAGCCAGGGCAATTGTCATCCCCGCAAGGATGAAGAATTGCTGCTGCTGCGCCTTGCGTCGCGCGGCCCGGTGCGGCAGTAGGTTAATCGGGATCATTCGTCGAACCTCCGCAACGCAAGGCCGCAGGCTACCAGCAACGCCGGCGCATCGACGGTCAATTGCGCCTGCCGAACTTTGGAGGAGATTTCCATGCCAACGAACGGATTTGCAACTAGCGTATTGACCTGAGTGCGTTCTGCGACCACTTCCGGAAGGCCGGGTATCGTCGCCGAACCGCCGGAGAGGAATATATGGTGGACCTGATTGAATTGAGTTGAAGTGAAGAAGAATTGCAGGGCCCTTGCTATTTCAAGCGCCAGCGTATCCATGAACGGCGCCAGCACTTCGGAGTCATAGGTATCGGGCAGGCCACCGTTGCGTTTGGCAGCTTCCGCCTCTTCCGTCGACAGGCTGTAATGCCGCATGATTTCCTGCGTAAGCTGGTTACCGCCGAAAGGCTGTTCTCGCATGTAAACCGACTGCGAGTTGCGCAACACGTTAATGTTCATCATCGACGCACCCACATCGACCACAGCAATGGTCTGATCATGGCCGGCGTCGGGCAACTGGCCCTGCATCAACTCGAACGCATTCTGGGAGGCAAAAGAATCGATATCCATTACCGTAGCCCTGAGCCCGACCGATTCGGCAACAGCGACGCGATCCTCCACCTTTTCCTTGCGGGAAGCCGCAATCAGCACCTCGACATCTTCCGTGCTGTTAGGCGCCGGTCCGAGGGTCTGAAAGTCGAGGTTGACCTCTTCGAGCGCAAACGGAATGTATTGGTTGGCTTCGGTCTCGACCTGGGCTTCAAGCTGCTCATCGGTCTGACCAGCCGGCACGACTATCTTTTTGGTGATGACCGCAGCCGAAGGCAACGCCATGGCCAGATTTTTGGCTCGGGTGCCCATGCGCTTCCAGCCGCGCCGCAACGCGTCTCCGACCTCCTCGAGGTTCATGATATTGCCGTCGACAACAGCATCCTTGGGCAACGGCTCGATTGTGTAGCGCTCGAGACGATACCGCCCTCTGCCTGGCCCGGTCAGCTCCACCATTTTCACGGACGACGAACTGATGTCGACGCCAATCAATGGGGGTGACTTGGGCTTCAGCAGGTTGCCGATGAAATCGGCGTCAAACGCAAATTTTCCCTTGAACATTGGCCGTTTAGGCGCGATACGTATAATCTACATTAAATGCTAGCAACAACTATTTTGCATGTAAAGCGTTTTTATGCAGGATTCTGTTGCCTGCCGACAACACCTTATATAATGCCGGTCGTTTTCCTTCCCGCACCCTCAGCGGCTGTTTAATCATGTTTTCCCGTTGGTGGATCTATCCCCTCCTAGGGCTGGCTGCGCTTGCAGTTTCCCTCGCCTTAATCGTGGGTTATGCCGCAGTAGTGGCTTATCCCAAACTACCTTCACTGGACGCACTTACGTCCTATCAGCCGAAAATACCGCTGCAAATTTTCAGCATGGAAGGAAGCCTCATCGGCGAATTCGGAGAGGAAAAGCGGGCATTCCTTAAGATCGACCAGACCCCCGACCTGCTCCGCAAAGCCATCATTGCCGCAGAAGACGAACGGTTTTACGAACACGGGGGCGTGGATTACATAGGGGTCGTCCGCGCTGTCTTGTCCAACTTCGCCTCCGCCAGCGCCCGCCAGGGTGCCAGTACGATCACCATGCAAGTGGCGCGCAATTTCTTCCTGAGCACTGAAAAGACCTTCAGCCGCAAATTCAGTGAGGCGTTGCTGGCATTCAAGATCGAACACAGCCTGACGAAGGATGAAATCCTGCAGCTGTACATCAACCAGATTTATCTCGGCCAGCGCGCTTACGGTTTTGGAGCCGCTTCCCAGGTGTATTTCGGCAAGCAACTCGATCAGTTGAGCGTAGCGGAGATCGCGATGCTCGCCGGCCTGCCCAAGGCACCGTCCCGCTACAACCCGGTCGTCAACATGAACCGGGCAAAAATTCGCCAGCGTTATGTTTTGCGGCGAATGGCTGAGCTGGGGCACATAAACGAACAGCAACTCAAGCAGGCCGAAGCCCAGCCGATCATCATCGCGCGCCAGATCCAGGAATTTTCGACCCGCGCCGATCACTTTGCGGAAATGGTGCGCCAGGCCATTTACGACGCTTACAAGGAAGAGGCCTACACGCGCGGATTCCGCGTCTATACCACCCTTTCCAAAATCCATCAGGACGCAGCTTATCGGGCGTTGCGCGCAGGCGTCCTGGAATACGACAGACGCCAGGGTTATCGGGGCGCTGAAGGTTATTTCAATCTGCCAAAGGAAGAGGTCGGCGAAGAAGCGTTGGAAGACGCATTGCAGGAAGAATTGGAGAGCGATGACGTTTACCCGGCCATCGCATTGGACGTCGATGCCAAAGTCGTCAAGGCTTACCGCAAAGGCGGCGAGACCGTGACCATTACCGGGGACGGACTAAAATTTGCGGGCCGCATGATCGGCAACAAGGCACCAGCCAAGGTCCGGCTCAAGCGCGGCGCGTTGATCCGTGTTCAGCCGGACGCCAAAGGCAATTGGCAGATCGTGCAGTTGCCGCAGGTGGAATCCGCGCTGGTCTCTGTGGATACGGACAACGGCGCCATACGGGCGCTGGTCGGTGGCTTCGATTTCTATCGCAACAAATACAACCACGTCACCCAGGCGCGGCGCCAGCCCGGATCGAGTTTCAAGCCGTTTATCTATTCGGCAGCGCTCGAGAAGGGATTTACGCCTGCGACCATCATCAACGATGCGCCGCTGACCATCGATGCCAGCGAAACCGGATCGGTCAACTGGCAGCCGCGAAATTTCGACGGCAGCTTCGACGGACCCATCCGCATGCGCACGGCGCTTACCAAGTCGAAAAACCTGGTATCGATCCGGATCCTGCAGGCAATCACTCCCCAGTACGCGCAGGACTACATTTCCCGCTTCGGCTTCGATCCAAAGCAACATCCTCCCTATTTGACGATGGCGCTCGGCGCAGGGTCGACAACACCCCTGGAAATGGTCATGGGCTATACCGTCTTTGCGAACGGCGGCTACCGGATGGTCCCCTATTTCATCGAGCGCATCGAAGATACCCAGGGCACTGTGCTTGGTAAAGCAAATCCGGTCATCGTCGGAAAAGGCGCAGAAAGGGTTCTAGACGCGCGCAACGCGTTCATCATGACCAATATGATGCAGGATGTGATCCGGGGTGGAACCGGCGCACGTGCGATGGCGCTGGGCAGAATTGATCTCGCCGGCAAGACTGGCACGACCAACGAGCAATTGGATGCATGGTTTGCGGGCTTCCAGCGTCATCTGGCTTCAGTGGTTTGGGTCGGCTACGATATTCCGCGCACGCTCGGCGACCGTGAAACGGGTGCCGTTGTCGCTTTGCCGATCTGGATGTCTTATATGGGGGCCGTATTGAAAGGCCAGCCTGAGGAACTGCCCATCGCGCCGGAAGGCGTAGTGGCCGTGGCCATCAACCCGGAAACCGGCCTGCGTGATAAACATGCGCCGTCGCCGATGATCGAGTATTTTTACCATGAGAACGTACCGCCCGAACAGGAAGGCGGGCCGGAGAGCGAAGGTGGGGATACGCCGAAGCCGCCGGAGGAAGTTAAAGACCAGTTGTATTGACATCCATGCCGAGAGATAACGGCAACAACAGACAGATGCGGGAACGCATCGCCCATCTGGCGGCGCGGCTGATGGCCGTCGACGGCATCGACGACTTCGCGCTGGCGAAGCGCAAAGCGGCGCGCCAAGCCGGCGCGCCCGATACCCGCAACCTTCCCAACAACGACGAAGTCGAACACGCGTTGCTCGCCTATCAGCAGCTTTATCAGGCCGATGAACAACGGGAACGATTGCGTCATCTGCGCCGGCGGGCCCGGGAAATGATGGAATTGCTGGCGAGCTTCGATCCCTATCTTTCGGGTGCGGTGCTCTCCGGCAGCGCGGGGAAGTATTCCGACATCGACCTGCTGCTGTTCACGGACAGCATGAAGGATGTGGAAATGTTCCTGTTAAATCGGCGCATGGCCTATCGCAGCGGGGAACGTCGAATCCATATAGGCGACGAAGCACGCGGGGTGCCGAATTTCAGCGTCAGCACTGAAGATGCCGATTTTGACATCACGGTCTTCGCGCCGCGCGACCTGCGCGCGCAGATTCGCAGCACTCCCGAGGGCCGGCCGCTGGAACGCGTTCGCATAGAATGGCTGGACGCCGCACTTGCCGAACACAACGCATTCGGACCTGGTCCCGGGCTTTAACCTTCTTCTTTAAGCCAGGCGGCCGCGTCCAGCGCAAAGTACGTCAGAATTGCATCGGCACCGGCTCGCTTGAACGACAGCAGTGCTTCCATTACGCATTTGCGCTCATCGATCCAGCCATTCTGCCCGGCAGCTTTCAGCATCGCATACTCGCCGCTGACCTGATACACCATGGTCGGCGCACCGAATTCATCTTTCACCCTGCGCACCATGTCCAGATAAGGCATGCCCGGTTTCACCATGACCATATCGGCGCCTTCTTCCAGATCCATGCCCACTTCCCACAACGCTTCGTTGGAATTGGCCGGGTCGACCTGATAGGTGTACTTGTTGCCCTTGCCGAGTGTCGCGGAGGAGCCCACCGCATCCCGGAAAGGGCCGTAAAAATTCGACGCGTATTTGGCCGCGTAAGCCAGGATCCGGGTGTGGATGTACTTTCCCGCGTCCAGCGCCTCGCGCAGGGCGCCGATCCGGCCGTCCATCATGTCCGAAGGGGCGACGATATCGACGCCGGCTTGCGCATGCGACAACGCCTGCTTCACCAGCACCTCGATGGTCTCGTCATTGAGCACATAACCGCTGTCGTCGATGAGACCGTCCTGCCCGTGGCTGGTGTAGGGATCGAGTGCAATGTCGGTAATGACGCCGAGTTCGGGAAAGCGCTGCTTGAGCGCCCGGATCGTGCGCGCAGCAAGTCCTTCGGGGTTGAAAGCCTCCCGTGCATCCGCCGTTCTGAAATGATTTTCGACCACCGGGAACAAGGCGATGGCCGGAACCTTGAGTTCCACGCATCGCTCGGCCTGCATGAGCAACCGATCGATGGACAGGCGCTCGACGCCGGGCATGGAAGGCACCGCTTCGCTGCGATTCTGTCCGTCGATAACAAATACTGGATAGATCAGGTCATCGGCGGACAGTCGGTGCTCTCGTACCAGCCGGCGCGAAAAATCGTCGTGGCGAAGCCGGCGCATCCGCCGGCGCGGGAATTTTCCCAGAACATGCATGATTTTCGATCCTATCCGGCGCGCTCGCGCAACGCACAGTTAATTGATTTTAAGCATGAAAACCAGACTGGCGGAACTTTCGACTGCTGCGGCACTCTGATGTTACAGACAGCAATGTCTCCCGCTTCTCCTCCCTGAGCGGGTGCCTTAATCCAATTGAGGCTTTGTTTGGCCCCCGGTTTTAGTCCCCTTTAACCGGGGGTTTTTTATTTCGGAAGTATGTACTTTACGAAACCCTGAGCCGTTCGCAAGCGACGGCCTGATTCTCCCGCCTACTTAGATTTCGGCCCAGCGTCTTTCCTGGGCGCCGGCTTCGGCCATCCACCAGCCGGGCGCTTCTTGGCCAATGCCGTTTTCACGGCGTCCTGCCAATTGCCATCAATCTTGACTCTGGCTGGAGCCGGTCCTGTCGCTATTTTTTTGTCATCTTTGGACATGAATGGTTACCTGTACCCATGTGAGGGCTTGTAATTCATTTTTCATGGGTTTAGTATCCTGTCCCATGGCTCTAATCAAATTCATCGTGGGCAACATCCCGGTCGAGGTGGACAACGCCGATTTGGCGGTTTCCCTCCTCCAGAAGCTCAATGCGCAATCGAAAGTCCAGCCTGCAGCAGAGGCGAAGTATGTTCCCGCGCAGCCAGGCATGAGACGTATCAAACTTACTCCTCGCCCACATAACGTACCAAACGTAGTAAATGCGCCCATAGATGATGGCGATTTGGCTTTTACCCAGTCTTTCATGGTGGCTCTATCCAAGGCCACTGGCAATGGGGCGGAATCCGACATAATTGCCAAGGCCCTTGGCATTGAACCCAAAGGCATCGGAAGTCGGTTGCGGGCAGTTAAAAAGATCCTTTCGACGCTCGGGTATGAAAACGCTGAAACCGTCTTTGACAGGGCAAAGATACCCGGAGTTGGGCGATTTTGGAGACGGGGGCCGGACTTTAATGCGGCTTTTGGTGCCGTCCAGATGAAGGTTAAGAACTCTTAACCGACAAAGAACAGCAAGTGCACTGCTGTATGTGAGGAAACGGACAGGGTGTGATGTATCTCGGCCACGAGGCACACCCTGTCCGGCACATAACAGACTGCTAATAAATCCACACGCGGGTGTGGCGAAACACGGTAAACGCGCTGGCCTTGGAAGCCAGTGGGACAAGTCCTTGGTAACCCTAGCCGGCCCCGGGACCCCTTGCAGGTTCGAATCCTGTTGCCCGCACTCTATCTTGTCAAGACGCTGCATTACTTACCTACTGGCGTTCTGTACATCAAACGCTTGCCCTGAGCCATCTTGATGGCCAACTGCGTACGCTGACCATCTGCCAAATCGCGGTTAGAATATCGGAAAGAGAACTCAGCAAGGTAACGGTGCAAATGCTCTTTGCTTACGCTGTGATAAATCCCGTCAATACCACGGCGCACGATTGCAAAGAACGATTAAACGCGGTTCGTGGTTATGTCGCCCTTTGCATACTCGCCAGCGGCATGGCGCACGGTCACATGGCCACCATCGAAATACTTGCCAATCCCCACATAGCCGCCTAGTTCGTCGGTATGGATACGGGAGGCTTGGTCAACTTGTTCGGTAATAGCCTTGCGCAGTGTCTTTCCGGTGATGTTCGGCAATACCTGGGCGCGTACACGGCCACCAGAACGCTCTACTAGCGCTAGTACTGGGGTCTTCTTGGTACCACGGCCACGCTTGCTAACGCCTTTGTAACGCGGCCTGCCGCCGATATAAACCTCATCGACTTCCACATCGCCATGCAACTTGCCGCTTGGCGTGTCTTCCATGGCGAAGCGGATGCGCTGGAGCATGAAAAGGGCTGATTTGTAGCTCAAGCCGGTATGGCGCTTGATTTCTAGTGCGGAGACGCCCTTCTTTGAAGTCGAAGCCCTCCAGAACCCATAGCACCAATGCCGGAAGGGTATCCGGCTATCTTCCAAGACAGTGCCAACCCTGACCGTAAACTGTTCCTTGCAGCCATGGCAACGCCACCGGAAATTAACTTGGCGTTCCCCGGTCTTAGCATCCTTCATTTGATAAACGTCCAGATCGCCACAATGTGGGCAAGCCGGGTGATCGCCCCAGCGTTGCGCCTCCAAGAACTCGACTGCGGCCTTTTCATCGGCGCAGGCCACTGGCAACGCGGCAACGACCATATCGTTATCGTTC
Organism: Betaproteobacteria bacterium; assembly: GCA_025357235.1. GTDB lineage: Bacteria > Pseudomonadota > Gammaproteobacteria > Burkholderiales > JACQAP01 > JACQAP01. Next base: position 12,272 of record JANXPQ010000492.1, on the reverse strand, counting down.
TTGGTGGAGGTGTTTTGCACTTTCGTTTTCGTGTCCATAGCTAACATGGTAGACAACGAAAGGTGTTGTGTCAAGTAGTATGTTGTAGCATGGTGTGTCATGTAGTGCGCTACAGTAGTAATTGATATTAAACATAAGGTTGTTGCATAACGCTAAGGTATCTCTTATAGTGTGGCAACCTATGGTATGTCCATGCATACACTGAGCAAAAATGGGACAAGCAAATACAGCCGCAAAAGGCAGCCCATTGACCGTCGCGGGAGCGGCGAAAATCCTGGGTGTAAGTCAAGAAACCGTCAGACGGTACATTCGGGAAGGCAAGCTCAAAGCAGACAAAAAGAAGTCGATTGGGCTACAAAAAGTCTGGCTAATATCGCATGATGAAATTCGACGGTTCCAGGAGGAATAAAATGGAACCAATCGTCAAGTATTCTGACAGTCCTAATAGGGGCTCAGATACAATGCCGTTTTTTTCAATCCCCAAAATTTGCCTCAAGACGAAAGACGAAGCGGAAGAGCTTCGATCTACGCGAGTAGGTAATATCCCTTCGGAGAGGAATCATGGAATATAACCGCGAACGATTGCGTCGTCTGATTGACGAACGATGCTATCTAACTGCTGAGGATGGGGAAGAATTTACTCTTAGCACTGGCGCGAAATCCAAATTCTATTTCGACTGCAAGCGGATCACTCTGCATGGCGAGGGGCTGATGCTCATTGCACTAGGCTTACTCGCAGAGATTGAAAAATTTAAGGCCCAGCCGACCGCCATCGGCGGGTTGACTATGGGTGCCGACTTCATGACAGCAGCAGTTGTCATGGCATCTCATATATACGGCGGAGCCCTCAAAGAAGGCTCAATCGTGCGTAAGGCCCCGAAGGAACATGGCACACGGAATATGATTGAGAATGATCTGCCAAAAGGGTCAAAAATTGTCGTGGTAGACGATGTAATTACTAGTGGCAAATCCATCAAGAAAGCGTGTCAAGAATTCGAAACCGCCGGGCACGAAATAGTTGGAATTTTGGCCGTGGTTGATAGGGAAGCTGACGGAAAAGAAAGTCTTCAAGCTCTTTATCCCAATATTCCGGTTGTATCGCTTTTCAAGAAATCAGAGTTTGGCAAAATAGCCACAACGAAACTTGAGCGCAGTACCGAGCAAGCGGCTGCTTGACCTCCTGCCAGGAGAGTTTTGCGTTGATTGGTTAAATGGAATGGAGCGCGAGTTGAGAGACTTGCCCTCACTCTCACCCAATCAACAAGTAGCGATTTATGTAGTTCGCAAGGTCTGCGACGCCCTATCTGGGTGTCTCGAACACGTATCCCCAACAATAGTTAATCATGACCTTATGGAAGGTTATGTCCGAAAACCATTGGAGAAAGTGGTCATAGAGTTGGCTAATTTTCGAGATGTGAAAACGGAAGACCTATCGGCATTAATTACCGCACCTAAATCGGCTCGATTGAGCGTTTCGTAAAGTACATACTCCATTTTATTTTACCCGCCCGTACGCAGGCTAGGTCGGCGCGTACCAGCGGTTCAAAACCGCTTCTGCCTCGTCGACGCCGATTCTGCTTTGCGCCGAAAATAACTGGACCGAGACGCCTGGAAAGTCGGCTGCCACGATCTTCTCGGTGCTGCGCAGCTGCTCCATCGCCGGTTGCCGGCCGAGTTTGTCGGCTTTGGCGAGCAGAACATGCGCTGGCCTGCCGGTACCCTCGAACCATGCCAGCAACTGCCGATCGAGATCCTTCATCGGATGGCGGATATCCATGATCACGATCAGGCCGCGCAGTTGCGGACGCAATTGCAGATATCCCGAGATCAGATGTTCCCATTCGTTTCTCATCCCCCGCGGCACCTTGGCATAGCCGTAACCCGGCAGATCCACCAGAAAGCGTTCCCCCCCGAGGCTGAAAAAATTGATCTGCCGCGTGCGCCCCGGTGTCTTGCTGACGAATGCCAGCCGATGGCGCTGGGCGAGCGCGTTGATGGCGCTCGACTTGCCGGCGTTCGAGCGCCCGGCGAAGGCGACTTCCATCTTCGAGGGCGGTAAGCCACTCTCGTCGGCGGCCGAAGTGAAGAACGCTATGTCGCGAAACAAACCTGACCGGCTCATGAGTTACGTTAAAATGTCGCTGCGGTGGGGCCCGGTGTGGTGCCTGATCCCGCGGTAAATCAGGGAGCGTTCATGAATCGTTTCGTCGCGACGTTGGTCGCACTCATATCCATTACTTGCGCTCATGCAGCGGGCGATCCGGCCAAGGGGCAGGCGATCGTCGGCAAGGTTTGCGCAGCCTGCCATGGATTCGACGGCAACAGTTTTCTGTCGGCAAATCCAAGCCTCGCCGGCCAGCACGAGCAATATCTGCTCAAGCAACTGACCGAATTCAAATCGGGGGCGCGCAGCAATCCGGTCATGGCCGGCATGGTGGCGAACCTTTCTGCCGATGACATGGGCAATCTGGCGGCGTACTACGCTTCGCAAACGCCGAAACAGATGGGCGCCAAGGACAAGGACCTGGTGGCGCAGGGCCGCAAACTCTACCGCGGGGGCAATGCGGCGAATGGCGTTGCGGCCTGTGCGGGATGCCACTCGCCGAACGGAGCCGGAATTCCGGCCCAGTATCCGCGCCTTGCCAGCCAGCATGCGGACTACGTTGCTGCGCAACTCAAAGCTTTCCGTGCCGGAGATCGCGCCAACGATCCCAACCAGATGATGCGGTCCACGGCCGGCAAACTCTCCGACAAGGAGATCGCCGCCCTTGCCGAGTACATTTCGGGGTTGCACTAAGCCGATCGCGATTTTCACGTGATGGTGAGTTTTCCGAACGCAATCTTTGCCGCAGTGATGGTCGCCTCGATTTGCGCATCACCGTGCGCGGCCGAAACGAATCCGGCTTCGTAGGCAGAAGGCGCGAAGTAGATCCCCTCGGCGAGAAGTGAGTGGTAGAAGCGATTGAAAGCCGCCTTGTCGCTTTCCATCACCTGCGCATAAGTTTCCGGCGGCTGCGCACGGAAGTAGACCCCGAACATTCCCCCGACTGATTGCGCGGAAAACGCAATTCCGGCGTCCCGCGCCGTAGCCTGCAATCGTTCGACAAGCATGGTGGTATTCGCTGACAGTCGCTCGAAGAACCCGGGCGCCTGAACCAGTTTGAGCGTCGCCAGTCCCGCGGCAACCGCGACCGGGTTCCCGGACAGCGTGCCGGCCTGGTAGACCGGGCCCAGTGGCGCGATCGACTGCATGATGTCACGCCGGCCGCCGAACGCGCCGACCGGCATGCCACCGCCAATGACTTTGCCGAGCGTGGTGAGATCGGGAGTAATCCCGAACAGCCCCTGGGCACCCTGCAACCCTACTCGAAAGCCGGTCATCACTTCGTCGAAAATCAATACTGCACCATAGCGCGTGCACAGCTCACGCAACGCCGCGAGGAATTCCTTGCCGGGTTTGACCAGGTTCATGTTGCCGGCCACCGGCTCGACGATGACGGCCGCAATTTTGTCGCCTTGCGCCTTGAAAGCAGCTTCCAGCATCGTTGCGTCGTTGTAATCGAGCACGATGGTGTGCGCGGTGATTTCCGCAGGCACTCCCGCGGAACTCGGCTGACCCAGTGTCAGCGCGCCCGAGCCCGCCTTTACGAGCAGCGAGTCGGCGTGGCCGTGGTAACAGCCCTCGAATTTGACGATCTTCGGCCGTCCGGTGAAGCCGCGCGCGAGCCGGATCGCCGTCATCGTCGCCTCGGTGCCGGAACTCACCAGCCGCACCTGTTGCATCGAAGGCAGACAATGGGTGATCCACTCCGCCATCTCCAGTTCGGATTCCGTTGGCGCGCCGAAGCTCAGGCCACGCGCAGCGGCTTCCTGCACTGCCTTGACGACCTGCGGATGGGCATGGCCGAGTACGAGCGGCCCCCACGACCCCACATAGTCGATGTATCGCCGGTCATCCGCGTCCCACACGTAGGGTCCGCTGCCACGGGCAAAAAAAACCGGTGTGCCACCGACCGAACGGAACGCCCGTACCGGCGAATTCACGCCCCCTGGAATGACGCGCTGCGATTTTTCAAACAGGATTTCGTTTCTGGATTTCACGCTTGATTCTCACGAATGAACAGGGATCTCAAACAGGCGCGCAAACCGGCGCGCCTGCGCCTCTATGTCGGGCGCATCGAACAACGCGCTGACCACGGCAACGGCATCGGCGCCGGCGGCAATCAATCCGGCAGCATTGTCCTCGTTAATTCCGCCGATTGCGACGATCGGAAGCACAATTTCCAACGCCGCGATCTGCAGAATTTCCGTACCGGCCCGTAACGCCAGCGGCTTGGTGGCGGACGGGAAAAAACTGCCGAACGCCACGTAGTCCGCTCCCTGCGACTGGGCTGCGCGCGCGCGCGCAATTTCGTTATAACAGGACACGCCGATCAGTTTGCCGGGCCCCAGAACGGCTCGCGCCGCAACCACATCGCCGTCATCCCTGCCCAGATGAACCCCGTCGGCATCGACTTCGCGGGCCAGCTCCAAATTGTCGTTGACTATGAATACCGCATTCCCGCTCCGGCACAAACGCGCAATCTCGCGTGCCTGCAACCGGCGCAGCGAATCTTCAATCGATTTGCTGCGGTACTGGATGACGCGGGCGCCACCGCGCAACGCAGCGTCGACCTTGCCGGTCAGCGCCACCGTATCGGCCAGCTCGGGCGTTACGGCATACAAGCCGTTAACTTGCTTGCTCATCCTCCCGCTCTTCTTCGCGAGCCCAGAACAAGCGGTCTGGCACCAGTTGCCCCATTCCGGTCCGATAGGCGTGCTTGAGCGCCTGCCAGGTATATTCCTGCGCATCGCGTACCGCCTCCGGAATGGCAAGGCCGTTGGCGATCGTCGCCGCGATGGCCGATGCCAGCGTGCATCCGGACCCGTGATAGGTGCCCGCAAGCCGCTGCCAGGAATCCGCCCGCACCACACCCTGCTGTGCGTATAGCGTGTTGATGACCTGGGGCGTATTCTCGTGAGTGCCGGTGATGAGCACATATTCGCAACCCAGCGCCAGGATCCTGCGCGCGCATTCTCCCAGGTCCGGATTGTCTTCCTCGTCGGTATCGTCGTCTTGCGCCAGCCGGCGCATTTCAAGGCTGTTGGGCGTGATCAACGTCGTCTGCGGAATCAGCAGTTCACGCATGGCCGAAATGAGGTCATCGGAGGCCAGTTCGTCTCCGCGCCCCGAGGCGAGGATCGGGTCGAGCACCAACGGAATATCGGGATAGTCGGATACCACTTCCGCAATGGCCGCGATCGCCTCGACACTGCCGAGCAGCCCGATTTTGAATACTGCCACCGGCACGTCCTCGAGCACGCAGCGCGCCTGATCGGCTACCCACTCCGCATCGATGGGCAGCACATCCTCCACGCCCATCGTGTCCTGGATGGTAATGGCGGTAACCACGGATAATGGATGACATCCCATGCTGGACAGCGTGAGGATGTCCGCCTGCATACCGGCTCCCCCGCTGGGATCGGTGCCCGCAAACACGAGAACAATGGGAGGCGATACGGGCACGGCGGTGTAGGTCGCGGCGGTGTTTCGATTAAAATGGAAGTTTAACCGAAAGCCCCGCTCACCATGGCCGCGAACGACGACCAAACCTACAAAACCTACATGTGTTTGATCTGCGGCTTCATCTATGATGAAGGGGCCGGCCTGCCTGAGGAAGGCATCCCCGCCGGCACTCGCTGGGAGGACGTCCCAGTTAACTGGGTCTGTCCGGAATGCGGCGCCCGCAAGGAAGACTTCGAGCTGGTCGAGATCTAGAAAGGACAGGCATGCGAATACTCCACACGATGCTGCGGGTCGGCGACCTGAAACGCTCGATCGACTTCTATACCAACGTGCTCGGTATGCAGGTGCTGCGACAGAACGACTATCCCGACGGCCGCTTTACACTGGCGTTCGTTGGATATGGCACCGAAGACAAAGAGGCCGTGCTCGAGCTGACCCACAACTGGGACACGTCCAAATATGATCTGGGGACCGGATATGGGCACGTCGCGCTGGAAGTCGAGGATGCCTACAAAGCCTGTGACGAAGTCAAAAAGCGCGGCGGCAGGGTCACGCGCGAAGCCGGTCCGATGAAACACGGAACCACCGTGATTGCGTTCGTGGAAGATCCCGACGGCTACAAGATAGAGTTCATCCAGCGCAAACACTAGAAATGCGGCGGCTCAGCTGCCGTCGCCGGAGATGAGATTCGCGATCCGCACGAAATCAGAAACGGCCAGCGTCTCTCCCCTGGCGATGGAATCGATGCCGAGCTGCTCGAAGCCTGACGCGGTCAATTTTTCCCTCAAAGTATTGCGCAGAGTCTTGCGGCGTTGACCGAACGCTCGCATCACCACTTCGGCGAACAGATTCTCGTCGTTCGCAACGTGCGGCAATACCCTGTGCGGAATCATGCGCACGAACGACGACCATACTTTAGGGGCAGGGCGGAATGCCGAGGGCGGAACGTCGAACAGCGAATCCATGCTCCAGCGGTATTGCAGCATTACCGACAATCGCCCGTATTCCGCGGTACCTGGTTGCGCACTCATGCGTTCGACGACTTCGCGCTGAAGCATGAAGTGCGCGTCGTGTAGGGCGCTGGCATAGTTCGTCAAGTGAAACAGCAGCGCAGTGGAGATGTTGTAGGGAAGGTTCCCGACTACGCGCAAGTCACGCCCCATCGCGGCAAAATCGAATTCGAGCGCGTCGCCATTGTGAATGGTCAACCGGTTTGCGGGTTGGCTGGCGCGCAGATCCGCCACGATGTCGCGGTCGATTTCTATCACATCGAGATGCTCGATACGCTGCAACAGGGGCAAGGTCAATGCGCCCAGGCCGGGACCGATCTCGATGAAACGCTCGCCGGGCTGCGGACGTATGGCCGCCACGATTTTCTCGACCACACTCCGATCTTCGAGAAAATTCTGGCCAAAGCGCTTGCGCGGCTTGTGCATGTCAGCCGAATCTCCCGGATAAATTACAGCGGGAAAAAATCAACAACGAAAGGATTTGAGCGCTTCGCTCAATGCAGGGTGGCACACCGTATTCCGTCTGCAGCATGCAGTGCAATGAACCTGTATGCCTGCGGCCTCAGTGTTCGTCCAGGCGCAATTCGACGTATGCGCGATCACGCTGCTGGCGCACCCACTCCTGGTAAGCTTCATCCGCCTTGCGTGTCCGGATCGACTGCCGTGCGAGTACCCGCTGGCGTTCTTTGGACATGTCTTCGCTGCGCCGCTCGACCACTTGAATCAGATGCCAGCCGAAGGGAGACTGCACCGGGTCGCTGACCTGTCCCGGCTCGAGTCCAGTCATCGCGCGTTCGAATTCCGGGACCGTGTCCCCAGGAGACAGCCATCCCAGGTCGCCTCCGCGCGAGGCACTCGCATCCTCGGACTGCAGACGTGCCAGTTCGGTGAAACTGGTGCCATTTTCGATACGCTCCTTGAGATTGGTCAGCCGCTGCTTCGCTTCCGCCTCGGACACCACCTCGCTGAGCCGGATCAGGATGTGACGCGCGTGCGTTTGCTGGATGATCACGGGTGTTTCATTGCCGCGTTTGTCCGTCAGCTTGATGATGTGAAATCCATTGGCGCTGCGCAGTACCTGGCTGACATCGCCAACCTTCATGTTCTTCACGGAATCGACGAAAATCTGCGGAAGGCGTGCAGCGGGCCGCCACCCAAGAGGACCGCCGTCGAGCGCATTCTGCGCATCCGACACTCCCGCGGAGACCTGCCGGAAATCGGCGCCGCCCTTGATCTGATCGAGCGCCTTTTCGGCAACAACGCGCTTTGCCTGGATCTGCTCCGGGCTGGCCTGTTCCGGCACCAGGATCAGAATATGGGAAAGGTTGCACTCGTCGTCCTTGCCGCCCTGGCTTTGCTGGTTTTTCAGGTAATTGTCGATTTCGGCATCGGTGATCAGGATCTTGCTGTCGACCTCGCGCTCCTTCAGGCGCGCGATCAGGATCTCGTTGCGCAATTCCTCCCGGAAACGATTGAAGTCAATGCCGTCGGCTTCCAGCATCTTGCGAAATGCCTCCGGGGAAGCCTTGTTTTCCTGCGCTATGCGTTCGATCGAGCGCTGCAACTGGGTGTCATCCACGCGCAATCCGGTTTCCTTGGCGGTCTGCGCCAGCACCTTTGCGGTGACCAGCCGTTCGAGCAACTGACGCTCCAGCACGTCGCGTGCCGGCAGGGGCGTTCCCTGGCGCTTGAGCTGCTGTGTGGCAACCTTGACCTGTTCGTCGAGATCGAGTCGGGTGACGACTTCGCTGTTGACGACGGCAACGACCCGGTCCAGCACCAGATTTTCGCTTTTTTTCCTCTCCTCCTGCGCTGCCGCTGCCGGAAAAACCATACACAAGGTCAGCAAGGCAGAAAATATTCGGATTTTCATTTTCATTTCATTGGTCGGGAATTCGCGTTTCCGCAGCAATAGACAATGGCACCGGACGCGCGTTCCCGCGTCAGAACGAAGGGAACGGATTGAAATCCACCGGCCGCCTTTCGTTCGTTTTCTCATAGCCGGTAATATTCTGGCGCAACAATTCCAGCGGGTTGGAACCGATACGCGAAAGCCCCGTCAACTCCAGCTGAAAGAACAGCGCGTTGACGTACTCCAGGGTCCCACTGACAAACCGGTGTATGACGAACCGTGCTGCCCAGCATCCGGCATTGTACTCGACACCCAGCAGCCCCTCCAGGAGGCGCCTGTCCTGTAACGAATAGTTGTAGCGTGCCAATCCTGTCCAGCGACCACCAATCGGCCATTCCGTCGACAAGTCGACTTGCTCCAGTGCGTCCCGGGTGAAGCGGTAGCCGAAGTTCACCACTTTGCCGATGTCGGGCTGATAACGCAGCACTGCGTCGCTTCGTTCCACCGTGTTTTGGTCAAGGCTGTATTGCATGCCCAGATCGGTGAACCAGTGATTGGTGATCTGGCCGGTTGCCGCTGCCAGCACATCGGAACGCGACGATTCGCGCAACTGCGACGTCAGCGAGACTTGCTGCGGTGTGAAGTAGTAGCGCTGGCCCAACATGAATCGCAGCTGCTCGCCACCGGAAGCCGGATCGATCAGGCGGCTGGTAACCGCAGCGGTAAGCTGGTTCGCGTCAGTGATCCGGTCGCCGCCTGAAAACTGGTTCTCATTGAATATCTGCGCGAAGTTGAAATCGGCCAGCGCGGTATCGAAATTCGGCAGCTGATTCTGCGGGCGAAAAGGAATATAAACATAATAAAGGCGCGGTTCCAGCGTCTGCAGGAATGCGCGCGCCCCTATCGTGGTCTCCCGCTCGAAAGTCAGCGCGCTATCCAGGCTGTAGATCGGCAAATTCCTCGTCTCGTCGGGACGATTCTGATCCTCGAACGAATAGTTCGTCGTGTGATACCCGACCTTGGGCGTTACATAGAAGAAGGACGTCTGAAACGGCGCGCTGATCGACGGGTACAGAATCTCCCGCCTGCCATTGAGCAGAAACGGGTGTTCGAATTGCACATACTCGCCCTGCATTCCGAAGTCGAGATGCATATCCGTCTGCCGGTTCATGTTCAGCGTGATCTGAGGCACCCGCGCGTAGGGCGGAACAACGGGCGCCAACGGATCCTGCAAAGTCTGGTAGCGCTGGACACGAGTATTCACGTTCCACCAGCCGCCGTCATAAAACAGGTCGCCTTCCCGGTTCAGGTTGGTCTGCGACGTGGCGGCGATCTTGTCACTCAGGTCCGTGAAATAGGTGTTGTCGGACACCCCTTGCAGATCGAGCGAACCGGAGAAGCCGTTGCCGAATTTCTGCTGGTGCTGCCATAAATAGCCATAGCGAGTCTCGCCTTTCTGCCGGTCGTCGGGCAAATATTCCCCGCGAAACTCGCCATTAGCGTCGGGCTCCAGATAGCGGAAATCCCCGTTCATCAGAACGCCGCGCTTGGCCAGCACGCGCGGCGCAATAGTCGCATCGCGATTCGGCGCGATGTTCCAGTAGAACGGTTGGGTGTACTCGAAGCCGCTTTGCCCCGTGCTGCCGATGGTAGGCGGCAGCAATCCGGTCTTGCGACGGCCGCTCAACGAAAAATCCAGGTAGGGCGAATACAGGATCGGCACGCCCTTGAACACCACGGTGGCGTTGTGCGCCACCCCGATGTCCCGAAGCCGATCCAGATCCAGCCGGTCGATGCGCATGAACCAGTCGTCGTCGCCTACATCGCAATTGGTATAAGTCGCCTTGCTGATCTTGTAAAGATCGCGATTTTCGGCAACCAGGCGGCTCGCATTCCCGCGTGCGCCATAACGCGCCAGCCGGTATTCGGGTTTGTCGAAATAGCCGCTGTCGTTGTCCATGTCGTAAAACAGCTGCTCCCCGGTAACGACATCGCCCTCTCTTTCCAAACGCACGTGACCGGTCGCAATGAGTTGCTGGTCGGGAAAAGAGAGGTGCAACTGATCGGAATACACCGCTGCGCCGCGCTTGCGAAGACGCACGCTGCCCGCGGCGTCGACTTCCTGGTCCTGGTGGCCCTCAATGTTGTCGGCGTCGAGAAAAAGGTCGGTGGGTTCATCGCGGCCCAGCGAGTAGGGAATCAGTTCCCGCTGCATCTGGAGTTTCAGGCCGGGTTCTTCGGCGTGCACGCCGGAAGCGGCGCACAGGATCAACGACAGGAAAGCAGAGGTGACACGGGAACGATGCATGCGGGCTGTTGATCGAGGCGAGGTGCTAAAATCTCACAAATCATCCCTCAAGGCAACGAAGCAGCTTGGATCGTTACGCGCTCGTTCAGGATTGGCTGACCCGACAACTTCCCGGACGAACCTTCTCTCTCGCCCCGGCCTCCGCAGACGCCAGCTTCCGGCGCTATTTCCGCGTGACCCTGCCGGATACCACGCTAATCGTCATGGATGCGCCGCCGCCGCAGGAGGATTGCCGTCCCTTCGTTCATGTGGCCGGACTCATGGCAGCTGCCGGCCTCAACGTTCCGGCGATACTCGCGCAGGATGTCGCGCAAGGATTCCTTTTGTTGTCGGACCTCGGATCGACGACTTACCTCGCCGCTCTTAACAACGATAGCGCCGACGGATTGTTCCGCGATGCGATCGAGGCGCTGATCCGCTGGCAACAGGCCAGTCGCGAAGGCGTGCTGCCCCCCTACGATGAGGCATTGCTGCGGCGCGAGCTCGATCTGTTTCCGCAATGGTATGTGCGGCGCCACCTTGGCATCGAACTCGATGCGCCGCAACGCGATTCCCTGGAAGCGGTGTTCCACCTCATCCTTTCCAACAACCTGGCGCAGCCCAGAACCTACGTGCATCGCGACTACATGCCGCGCAACCTGATGCTGAGCGAACCCAATCCGGGCGTACTCGACTTCCAGGACGCGGTTTACGGACCGATCACCTATGACGTCGCCTCGCTTTTCAAGGATGCGTTTGTGAGCTGGGAGGAGCAGCGCGTCCTCGACTGGACCATTCGCTACTGGGAACGGGCCAGGCGGGCGGGACTGCCCGTCAACAGCGATTTCGGCGAGTTCTATCGCGACTTCGAATGGATGGGATTGCAGCGCCACCTCAAAGTGCTCGGCATCTTCGCGCGCATCTGCCACCGCGACGGCAAGCCCGCCTATGTCAAGGACACGCCGCGCTTCCTGGGTTACGTTCGCGCAGTGGCCGGGCGCTATGCATCGTTATCTCCGCTGCTTCGCCTGCTCGATCAACTTGCCGACCGCGAGCCCGCGGTCGGCCACTCGTTCTGAACCGGGTGGCCACGCCGTCCTCTCCCGTTGCGATGATTCTCGCTGCCGGCCGCGGCGAGCGCATGCGACCGCTGACCGATCGCACGCCTAAATCCATGTTGCAGGTTGGCGGCAAGCCGCTCATCTTCCGGCACCTGGAAAAACTCGCGGGCGCCGGATTCAACTCGGTCGTGATCAACCATGCCCATCTGGGCGAACAGATCGCATCCGCTGTCGGCGACGGCAGCCGCTGGAATCTCTCGGTCCGATTTTCGCCCGAAGCGCAAGCGCTGGAGACCGCAGGTGGCATCCGCAATGCGCTGCGGCTGCTGCGCGAAGAAGTGTTCGCCGTCGTCAACGCCGATGTCTACAGCAACTACGACTACGCCCGCCTCGCCAGAGCGATCCGGCAGATGCAACCTCAAACACTTGCGCATCTCGTGCTCGTCGACAATCCGCCGCATCACCCGGAGGGCGATTTTTCCCTGGAAGGCAATTT
>JANXPQ010000474.1 GCA_025357235.1 Betaproteobacteria bacterium | reverse complement strand
CAATCCGAGTCTGCATTGTCGGCCCGTCGCCGGACATGTTGGGCGGACAGGCAATACAGGCCCAGCGGCTACGGACGCGCCTCGCGAGGAGCGCAGCCCTCGAGGTGAGCTTCCTCTCGGCCAGCCCGCGCATGGTTCCGCCGCTACGTTTCTTGCAGCGCGTGAAGTATGTCCGTACGGTCGTAACTTCGTTTATCTATGGCCTGTCGCTACTGTTTCGGCTGCCGCGCATGGACGTTGTACACGCCTTCTCAGCCAGCTATTGGAGTTTCCTGCTCGCTCCAGTACCGGCAATGCTGGTGGGCCGGCTATTTCGCAAGGGGGTGATACTCAACTATCGAAGCGGTGAAGCAGACGATCACCTCACTCACTGGCGCACTGCCGTTCCGCTGATGCGACTGGCCCACAGCATCGTAGTCCCGTCGGACTACCTGGTAGGCGTTTTCGCGCGCCACGGTCTACGGGCCACAGCGGTACCGAATTTTGTCGAAATTGAGCAGTTTCCGTATCGCCAACGCGACACGTTGCGGCCGCTATTCCTGAGCAACCGGGGCTTCGAGGCGCTCTACAACGTGAGTTGTGTGCTGCGTGCCTTTCGTCGGATCCAATCTAGGATGCCGCAGGCGAAACTCGTCGTGGCAGGCAACGGCCCGCTTCGCGCGCAACTGCAATGCGAGGTCCGTGATCTTGGCCTGCGAAACGTCACGTTCTGCGGAGCAGTGAAACAAAACCGCATGGCTTCGCTGTATGACGAGGCGGATGTGTATCTGAATGCTCCGGATATCGACAACATGCCCAATTCGATACTTGAAGCGGCCGCATGCGGCCTTCCCATCGTAACCAGCGATGCCGGCGGCATTCCGTACATCGTGCGGAACGAGGTTACCGCCCTGCTCGTTCCACGCAATGACGATGCGGCGTTAGCCGCTGCAGCAATCCGCCTCTTCGAGGAACCGGGTTTGGCTTCCCGTCTTTCCGCAGCGGCTCGCGCCGAGGTCCTCCACCGCTATACTTGGCCGGCCGCTGAAGCTGGCTGGCTGGATACGTACCATCTTGTGGCCCGACGCGTGACCCAATTGTAAGGCCGCAAGGGCCGCCAACAGTTCTATGTCACCAGGCTTCATTGGCGACATCTCCTATCATGCTGTGCCGACCGGAATCGATTGTCAGGGATTTCGGAGAGGGCATAAACCACCGACCTGAATCTATCGTACGATCGTTTCCGAATTCCACGACTGCCAACTTACATCACCGGCAGTTGCGGTAACGTTGGCGGGTGACCGAGGCGCCCGATTTTGAGGGCCGCGAGCCAGCAATCCAGCACCATAAGACGCCACAACATGTTGCTGTGGTCCCTGCGGCCCAACACATGCTCAACAACTAGCCGGCGAACAGCACTTGCGTCCACGTACTGTCGGAGTTCTGGCGACAAGTTTCGGAGGGCTTCGATTCGATGACGGAGCGGTCCCCGAAACCAGCGACCGAGTGGGATTTCGAAACCCTGCTTCGGTCGAGACAACACCGACTCCGGAACGATCCCCTTGATGGCGCGCCGGAACAGTCGTTTGCTCTCGTTAACGGTAACCCGTGATTTTCCTGGAATCTGCAAAGCGAAATCCACCAAATCGAAGTCCAGTAGCGGTACTCTGGCCTCCAGCGAAACAGCCATACTTGTTCGGTCCACTTTCGTCAGAATGTCGCCCGGCAGATAGGTCTCGAGATCAACCTGCATCATGGCGGCCGCAAAATCATCGCCGAGCTTCGAGCTTATGTGATCAAGCAATTGATCGCCCACGAAAACGGTTGCGCCGGGCTGATCCTTGCGCCCAACCCCGCCTTCGTCCAACCGCACCGGCTGAACGACGGTCGCCGCGTACCGACCCCACTGGGAACGCCCGAAATCGACAAGCCAATTCCGCCCGGGAAAGATATGGGGCAACATGAGACCCATCGCGGACACCAGGTGGCGCAGGCCGCCCCCATCCCCTACCTCGTGTCCAATCGACTGGCGGTACCGCGAGTAGCCACCGAAGAGCTCGTCACCGCCGTCACCGGACAGCGCGACCGTCACTGACAGTCGTGCAAGCTGGGCGACGAAAAAATTAGGGATTGCGGATGGATCGGCGAGGGGCTCATCAAACATCAGCGCAATTGCCTCGAACGTGTCCTCAATCCTCGGTCGCAGGATCAGTTCAGAATGATCCGTGCCGAGTTCAGCCGCGACGGCACGCGCTGCCGCGGATTCATCATATTCATCTTCGGCAAAACCGATCGAAAACGTCCTCACCCGCCCCGAGGCATGACGGCACATCAATGCAACGACTGTTGACGAATCCACGCCCCCCGACAGGAACGCCCCCAGCGGAACCTCTGCTTCGAGATGTGAGGCGACAGCGGCATCGAGCTTCGCGCGGAGCGTTTCTACTTGTTCTGCCTCGTCCATGGCCGGGCCTTCAGGGTGCGGTGCCGTCCAGTATCTGCGCACCTCCGTTCCCTTCTGCGCGCTCCATAACAGGAGATGGCCCGGCGGCAGCTTTTTCACCCCTTCGAAGATGCTGGCGGGATCGGGCACATAACCAAATGCCAGATATTGCATGACCGCGCTCGCTGAAACCCGCAAACGGCTGGAGTCGAGGGCCCACAGCGAGCGCAATTCGGAACAAAAGGCCAGCCCTTCTGGCGACGCCAGGTAGCTCAGCGGCTTCATGCCGGTTCGATCTCTGGCGATCAACAGGACTCGGTTCCGTGAATCCCAGATCGCAAACGCGAACATGCCATGCAGTCGGGAGACCATCTCCGGTCCAAAATCTTCATAGAGATGCACCAGCACCTCTGTGTCGCTATGTGTCCGGAAGCGATGTCCAGAAGCCTCGAGTTCCGCGCGCAGACTACGGTGATTGTAAATCTCCCCATTGAACACGACGGTGATTGATCCGTCCTCGTTGCTGATAGGTTGCTGGCCTCCGCTTACATCGATGATGCTCAGCCGACGCATACCGAGCGCCACTCCCTCCGCTACGTGATAACCGTCGGAGTCAGGGCCGCGATGTGCAATTGCATCGCACATCGCACGCACGCGCGTAGCCGCCTCGTTTTGGGAAATCGGCATCCCGGCAAATCCTGCTATGCCACACATACTCTATGATCCCGTTGTTTGAGGGGCAGACTTGGAGAGCCCTGGCGGGGGGGAAAGCAAGGTCGCCGAGCACCAAAGCACGGTGAGCATGAGGTAGGGAAAGGTAAGTTTCGAATACGAACCCACTGTACTGGCTACAAGGTACGCAAAGAACGCCCGTTCGATCCAGCCTTGCTGAGTCGCCAACGTGCCCGTCGGAGCCAGTCGGCGGTTTCGATAAGCATATCGTATCACCGACCCGAAGCAGACCAGCCAGAGTATGAGTCCGGGCAGCCCGACCTCCGCTGCGAGGTTCAGATAGGTATTGTGCGTGTCTTTCATACCGATGTGAGGAGCATACATGGCGTTCGCTAGCGGATAGGCCCCAAGTCCAATGCCGAAAACAGGATGATCGACAAAGATCTGCCATGCTACTTTCTGGACCTCGAAGCGCTCTGCGGCGGAACCCTCAGTATCCGCGTCCGCGATAGTCGATGTGCTGGTCAGCTTCGCTATGCCTGAGAGCCGCTCCCAGACGCTTGTGGGAATCGCGAGACTAATAACGAGCGCCAATATTCCCGCAAAGAAAAGCAGTCGAACCGGCCGCCTCAATCCTAACCAGAAGAGCGCCGGACCCATGCCTGCCACCAGCCCAATAAAGGCTCCCCGCGACTGCGTCAAGAGGATCACTACTAGCAATAGGATTGCGCTGATTCCGGCACCGACCCGCACGAGAACCCGGGACGGTTTGGCGAACACGAGGCCAAGCGCAACTCCAAGTGCGATGAGACACAGGGTCGCCAGGTCGTTTGAATTTCCGTAGATGTAGTTCCACACCGCGCGACCGTGCACTGAATCGGCTCCCAACAGTGTTCCGCGTACCGGATACAGGACAAAACAAGCCAGGAAGAACAACAGGTAGAAGCGAAGCTGACCCTCTGTCCGCAGCGCATTCACTACAACCAGCATAATCATTAACAGTTTGAGGTACTCCACGACTTTGTCGCGGGCAATATCTGCGTATGGTGATTCGAATGACGCAACCAATGCCCAGAGCACGAATGTGCCGAAAAGCCACACCGGAAACGGAACGCGCAGCTTGTCGCGCTGCAGAACCAAGCCTACCAAGGCGATAGCGATGCCGACATCCCCCAAGGGCAGGCGATATGTCACGATTGTGAACGTGAAAACGCATAAGCCCAGCAGGGTCAGCGACCAATCGAAGCGCGGAAGGCCCAGCCAGGAAGGGCGCACCTCGGGCATCGAGGCTGAAAGCGATGAACCCTGAATCGCGGTCGGCGACTCTGCGGGCTTTGAGTCTGGATTTGCTGCCCCAATTTTTCTATCGGGCATGCTCAGGCACCTTTCCGGACGTTCAACATCTCCCCTGTGCCGGAAAGCCAACTCTCGAACACTACTTCCGGCTGCGCCATTGTGTCGATGAAGCGCGGAAGCAATAGTACGTCGCCGTCGGCTTTAGCCAAGCCGACGCGGCCGGTCGTCGCCGTCTCCACGCCGAGCTCACGAAGCCAAGGCAGAAAAACCGGGTCTACGTCTCCGCTGGGATAGCAAAAATGGGTGGCGGGACGCCCGGCTTGCGCTTCGAGAATGCGCCGGTTCTCGAGTACCTCATGGCAAAAGGTTGACTTATCTCGTGGTGTCCGGTGACGGTGCGTGTGGAGCTGCACATCGAAGCCTCGACGCGCGATCTCGGCGACCTCGGCTGGCGTCATGAGGTGGAAAATCCTGCTACGCACAATGTTGCTCCAGTCAACCCCGAGTTGCTTGGCGATCTTGCTGACCCATGCCCGCTGCGCCTCCCGATCGCTGGAAAGCATTTGCGCCTCATCGAACAGAATGGCCGCGAGCTTTTCTCGTTGTTGCCGATCCTGGAGGTCGACCGCGCCGTCCTGACCAGGAAGAAAGTCGGGAGCCAGCTTCTGCGAGCGGGCGCACCAGAGCATGTAGCGAAGCGTCAGTCTCAGGATGGGGCGCTGGTTAACACAGTAGTAGCTGGACACATAGTTCGTGGCCGGATAGCCAAACTCCTCGAGCAGCGGTACAGCGGCCGCCAAGAAATTGTGAAAACCATCATCGAAGGTGAGAACGACGCTGCGAGGCGGAAGGCTGCCACGTCGCAGGCTACGAACAGCTTCGCCCAACGGCAGCACTACGTATCCGCCGTCACGCAGGATCTCGAACCGCCGCCTCAGAAATGCCGGCGTCACGAACAACTCCTGATGCCACTCGTGTTCGTCCTTTAGCGACACGCCGTGGTAGCAGAGAATCAGTAAACGCCGCCGCCGCCACCCCGATGCCGCAATCCATCGAAATCCGCCGACGGCACGAAGACCAGCCAACGCCCCATGGCGGATGTGTCTTGCCGCATTGTGTAGGGTCTCATCCATCAGCACGTCCCAAATGTTCCGCTGGGCGGCGGCCCGAAAGTATTTCGTAGAGCACAGTGAGTTTCTCGATCACGGTCTCCTGACTGAAATTCATTCGTACTGCCTCACGGCCTGCCGCTCCGAGCCGGGTGCGCAATTGCGGATCCGCCTCAAGCGTCCGCAACGCATCCACAAGCGGTGCCGGATCGTCGACAGGCACGAGAAGGCCCGTAACGCCATGCGTCACCGCATCCGTCACTCCTCCCACCGGCGTGGCAACAACAGGTCTCCCCGCTGCCATTGCCTCGATCAGGGAGTTCGGGAATCCCTCGCTCAGCGAACAGAGCACGCTGGCGTCAAAGACCTCGTGCAGATTGCGATGGGAGATTACTTCTCCTGCGAAATGGACGCGGGATTCAATTTGCAATTGCCTTGCACGCTCCTCGAGTTCGGCCCGCAATGGACCGTCCCCAATGACGACTAGGTGAAATCGCGCGTCGAGTTGTGCCACTGCCCTGAGGAGCAAGACATGGTTCTTCACGGGCGACAATCTCGCCACGATTCCTATGACGAATGCCCCGCCTGGAAGGCCCCAAGCTCCTCGCTGGGCAATGCGCACCGCTTCGTCCGACACCTCGAAGGCATTGTCCGAAAGAAAGTTTGGAATCTCGACGATCTTCTTCCGCGGGACTGCTTCCTCACGAGCAAGGAGTCCAGCCACTGCGCTGCTGTTCGCTAGCACGCGATGGGCAAGCAAGGAACTCCAGCGATTGATTGTCCCAAGCTCGCGCCGAGAAGCTTCATGCCCCCAACGCCGGCTGGCGATAACGGAGCAACTGGTAAGAGTACGTACCCAAGGCACGACGAAAATATTGCAGTAGATGTCGTGGGAGTGCACCACATCCACGGTCTCGCGTCGCAGCAATCTGGCAAGGCGCACTCCTTGGACGGCGGTTCGTGGTGAATAAAGATTCGGGATCGGGAAGTGAGTCATGGGCACGCCGAGCCGCTCGTATCGTGAACGCAGTGGCCCGCGATTCTGAAGGTAGAAAATCGATAACTCAATGCGTTCAGGGTCGAGTGCTTCTGCAGTTCGTACAGCGTTCAGCTCGGTCCCCCCGATCGCGAATGAATCGAGGCAATAAGCCACCCGGATGCGACGCGGCCAAGCCATATTACCTGCGGACCAAGTGGCTGCGCCCCATACCAAAAGCGCTGTCACACTGCCGGCTTTCCCGACAAGCAGATTCCTTCACGCCTCGCTGGGTGGAACACCCCATCGTACCGGTTTCCAAGCAAACACTCCTTACAAGTCAGATGCCCACGCGAGTGTAGCATCCATGGTCAACGTGACGGTGAGCCTCATGCAACGGAATTGTGATGTTGCGCATTGACAGGGATTCCGACGACAAAGATACTTCGATACATGCAGTTTGATTTTTCTATTTTATCCATCCAATGGTGCAACGAGAAGGCGTCGCATTTGACGTCACAGCCTGTTGCCCGGTGGTTCTGTTGTGACCGTTGTTTACGATTAATGGACAGGCGGGTAGTGAAATCTCCTGAACGGGAGCGGACGGGTCG
>JANXPQ010000454.1 GCA_025357235.1 Betaproteobacteria bacterium | reverse complement strand
CGCCCGACCTCGAATCATGCTGCGGCTTCTTTCGATCCGTCGTTTTGTCGTGTTCGACACGCTCGACATCGAGTTCGAGCAAGGCTTCACCGCGCTGACCGGCGAGACCGGCGCCGGCAAGTCGATCCTCATCGATGCGCTGGCGACGGTGCTCGGCGAGCGTGCCGAGTCCGGGTTGGTGCGCGAAGGCAAGGAAAAGGCCGAAGTCAGCGCCGAATTCACGGCGGTGCGCATTCCTGCGCTGACCCGATATCTCGAGGAAAACGATCTCGCCGGCGACGACGGCGAATGCCTGTTGCGCAGGGTCATCGACACGTCGGGCCGTTCGCGTGCCTACGTCAACGGGCATCCCGCCACCGTGCTGCAGTTGAAGGACATCGGCGAATACCTGATCGACATCCACGGCCAGCATGCCCACCAGTCCCTGCTGCGCGCCGCTTCGCAACGCGAGCTCGTCGATGGCTATGCCGGCGCGGCTGAGCTGGCCGGACAAGTCGCGGAGTCCTATCGGATATGGCACGACATCCGCCGTCAGCTCGCGATGCTGGAAACCAGCGCACAGGCACTGGCGGCAGAGCGCGAGCAACTCGATTGGCAAGCCAGGGAACTCGATGCGCTCGCGTTCCGCGCCGAGGAGTGGGACGAACTGCAGGCGGAGCACAAGCGGCTGGCGCACGCCGCCAGCCTGATCGAAGCCGTGCAATTCGGCCTCGACGTATTGTCGGAAGGAGAAGTATCCAGCCTGGCGGCGGTGGATTCGGTGCTGTCGCGGCTGCAGGGCATGGTGGATTTCGATCCGAAGCTCCGGGAAATCCTCGACCTGCTGGAGCCGGCACAGATCCAGTTGCAGGAAACCGTCTACAGCCTGCGCCACTATCAGCAGCGGCTCGAGCTCGATCCGCAGCGCCTGCGCGAAGTCGAAGCCCGGCTCGACGCGGTGCATACCGCGGCGCGCAAGTTCAAGCTGCAGATCGCGGACATTCCCGAGCGGCTGCGGAGAATAAAGGCGCGGCTTGCCGAACTGGCTGCGGGTTTCGACGCCGATGCATTGCGCCGGCGCGAGACCGAAGCGCAGAAGGCGTACAGGGACGTCGCCGGCAAGTTATCCGCTGCCCGCAAAAAAGGCGCGACCGACCTGGCGAAAAAAGTCACGGCATCGATGCAGGCCCTGGCAATGGCGGGCGGCGCGTTCGAGATTTCGCTCAATGTCCTGGCCGAGGGGAATGCTCATGGTTTGGAAC
Source organism: Betaproteobacteria bacterium (assembly GCA_025357235.1). Lineage (GTDB taxonomy): Bacteria > Pseudomonadota > Gammaproteobacteria > Burkholderiales > JACQAP01 > JACQAP01. The sequence goes on along the minus strand of JANXPQ010000454.1, from coordinate 4,437 downwards.
AGGTCGAATTCCTCGTTGCCGGCCATGCCGGCGCGACGCCGCGGCCGCTGGCGAAAGTGGCCTCGGGCGGCGAGTTGTCGCGGGTCAGCCTGGCGATCCAGACCGTTACCAGCCAGGTCGCCGCAGTGCCGACATTGATTTTCGACGAAGTCGATGCCGGCATCGGTGGGCGGGTGGCCGAAATCGTAGGACTCATGCTGAAGGCCCTCGGGCGCAAACATCAGGTCATGTGCGTAACCCATCTGCCGCAAGTGGCGGCCGCTGGCGATAATCAATGGCAGGTGAGCAAAGCGGCGGCGCAAGGCAAAGTAGCCAGCGCGGTGGCCGTGCTGGATCAGAATGCCAGAGTCGAGGAAATTGCGCGCATGCTGGGTGGCGTGAAAATCACGGAGACGACCCGCAAGCATGCCGCCGAAATGCTGGAGATGGTGAAGGCAAATGACAGTGAGCAGAAAACGGCGAACGCAAAACGGTGAACAGAGGGGGAACGAACCGCTTTCAACCAATAGCGTTCACGCCTTTGGCTTGTTGGGACAATTCTGCTTGATACAGTCGGCGTAAAGTTGCAGCGAGTGCTCGTGGATGGAGAAGCCGCGATCCTTGGCGATTTTGGTCTGACGCCGCTCGATTTCCGTGTCCATGAATTCCTCCACCCGTCCGCATTGAAGGCAAACCAGGTGGTCGTGGTGGCCGCCCTGATTCAGTTCGAATACTGCCTTGCCGGACTCGAAATGGTGGCGGATCAGGATACCCGCCTGCTCGAACTGCGTGAGCACGCGATAAATCGTGGCGAGTCCGATCTCCATGCCTTCGTTGAGCAAGACCTTGTAGACGTCTTCGGCGGTCAGGTGCCGCACCTCGCTGTTCTCGAACAAGTCGAGGATCTTCAGGCGCGGCAGGGTCGCTTTCAGCCCGATGTTCTTCAAGTTGTGCGGTGTGATCATGGCGGGACTGACAGGGAGGGAAGGGTGATTTATCATAGCGGCTTTCAATCTGCTTGGAAACCGCGCCCGGCCTTCCTGCCGGTTTGCGCATAAATCACAAATGCGTCTACTGCTTCTTTTGCCTTTGCTGTTCGCCGGCTGCATGCTGGTACCGCACAAGATCGACATCCAGCAGGGCAACTACGTCGACCAGGCGATGGTGGCGAAGCTCAAGCCGGAGATGACGCGTTCGCAGGTGCGTTTCATTCTCGGCACGCCCCTGATCGCCGATCCCTTTCATCCGAACCGCTGGGATTATGTCTACCTGACGGGCAAGGCGAACAGCGTGCACACCCGACACAAGATTACGGTCGTCTTCGATGGCGACAAACTCAAGCATGTCGAGGGCGACATCGTGCCGGCGGACACGCTTACGCAGGCGTCTTCTGAAACCCGCCGGCCCTGAGGGGCTTTCCCAGGTCGATTTGCATACCGCGAGATGACGACTCAGCAAATTGCAGTAGCGGGCAGTTCCGGACGCATGGGTCGCGCGTTGATCGAGGCCATTGCCCATTCGCCGGATTTTTGCCTCAAGGCAGCGCTCGAACTGCCCGGCAACCCGTTTCTGGGCAAGGATGCCGGGGAGTTGGTCGGTGCGCCGTGCGGCGTTCGAATTTCCGCGGACCTCGCGGGTTCGCTCGCGGAATGCGACGTGCTGGTGGATTTCACGCGGCCCGAGGGCACGCTGGCCCATCTCGAAGCGTGTCGCGCACTGGGCATCAGCATGGTCATCGGAACGACCGGTTTCCAGCCGGCGCAGAAAGCGCTGATCGTCGAGGCGGCGAAGAAGATTTCGATCGTGATGGCGCCGAACATGAGTGTGGGCGTGAACCTCACGTTCAAGCTGGCCGAACTGGCTGCAAGGGTGCTGAACGAAGGTTTTGACGTGGAAATCATCGAGGCCCATCACCGGCACAAGGTGGACGCCCCTTCGGGCACTGCGTTGCGCATGGGCGAGGTAATCGCCGCAGCGCTGGGCCGCGACTTTGCGAAGGAGGCAATTTACGGCCGCGAAGGCGTAACCGGCGAGCGCAAGCCATCGACCATCGGGTTCGCCACCGTGCGTGGCGGCGACATCGTCGGCGATCATACGGCGCTGTTTGCCGGCACCGGCGAGCGGGTGGAAATCACGCACAAAGCCGCCAGCCGCGCGACCTTTGCGCTGGGCGCACTGCGCGCTGCCCGCTACCTGGCCGGCAAAAAATCGGGCCTCTACGACATGCAGGACGTGCTCGGGCTGAAATAAGCTGCAGAGTTCTGAATGGCGCTCTAAATTAGCCGTAGCGCACTGAACGGCTGTGCATTGAATGATCGTGGTCGTTCATCTATAATGGCAGACCAAATGAAAGCGGGAGAGGCACGTGCCTCTCCCGCTTTCCATGTGTACCTTCGAAACCGCCCTCCCGGGAGCCTCTCTTGCCTGCCCTCGACCGTCAGCCCGCCATACTCGTGCTCGCCGATGGCACGGTATTTCGCGGCTTTTCGATTGGCGCGCAGGCTCATACGTCCGGTGAAGTGGTGTTCAACACCGCAATGACCGGTTATCAGGAAATCCTGACCGATCCGTCGTATTGCAGGCAGATTGTCACGCTGACCTATCCGCACATCGGCAATGTCGGTGTCAATCCGGAAGACACCGAATCGAACAAGGTCTTCGCCGCCGGGCTGGTGATCCGCGACTTGGCCGTCCGGGCCAGCAATTTCCGCATGAGCCAGGACCTGCCCGGTTACCTGCGAGATCAAAATATCCCGGCGATCGCCGGCATCGATACCCGCAAGCTCACCCGCATCCTGCGCGAAAAGGGCGCGCAAAGCGGCTGTCTGATGGGGGGCAAAGTCGACGAAACTTTCGCGCTGGAACAGGCACGTGCCTTCCCGGGCCTGACGGGCATGGACCTCGCGAAGGTAGTCAGCTGCGACAAGCCCTATCAATGGAATCAATCCGAGTGGGCGCTGGGCGAGGGGTACCGGACGCCGGCAACACCGAAATATCACGTTGTCGCCTATGACTACGGCGTGAAGCGCAACATATTGCGCATGCTTGCGAGCCGGGGTTGCAAGCTCACCGTGCTGCCGGCGCAAACCACGGCTGAAGAAGCAATGGCGCTGAAACCCGATGGCATATTCCTGTCGAACGGCCCCGGCGATCCCGAGCCCTGCGACTACGCGATTCATGCGATCGGCAAATTGCTGGACGCCGGCGTGCCGACTTTCGGCATCTGTCTGGGGCATCAGTTGCTGGGACTCGCCAGCGGCGGCCGTACCGTCAAGATGAAGTTCGGCCACCATGGCGCCAACCACCCGGTGCAGGATCTCGAGACTGGCCGGGTCATGATCACCAGCCAGAACCACGGCTTCGCCGTCGATGCCAAAACGCTGCCTGCGAACGTGAAGGTCACGCACGTGTCGCTGTTCGACGGCAGCCTGCAGGGCTTCGCCCGCACCGACAAGCCGGCGTTCTGTTTTCAAGGCCACCCCGAGGCCAGCCCCGGGCCGCATGACGTGGATTACCTTTTCGACCGTTTCATCAATTTGATGGAACATCACAAGGCACATCGCTGAATCATGCCAAAGCGCGCGGACCTCAAGAGCATCCTCATCATTGGCGCCGGCCCGATCGTCATCGGCCAGGCCTGCGAGTTCGATTATTCCGGAGCGCAAGCGTGCAAGGCGCTGCGTGAAGAGGGCTATCGCGTCATCCTGGTGAATTCCAATCCCGCGACGATCATGACGGACCCGGAAATGGCGGACGTCACCTACATCGAGCCGATCAACTGGCAGATGGTCGAGAAGATCATTGCCGTGGAACGGCCGGACGCGTTGCTGCCGACCATGGGCGGGCAAACCGCGCTGAACTGCGCATTGGATCTGGCCAGGCACGGCGTGCTGGAAAAATACAAAGTGGAACTCATCGGCGCTTCCAGGGAGGCCATCGACAAAGCCGAGGATCGCGAGAAATTCAAAAAGGCGATGACGAAGATTGGTCTGGCCAGTCCGCGTTCCTCTATCGCACACAGTCTGGAGGAGGCATTGCAAGTGCAGGCGATGGTCGGCTTCCCGACTATCATTCGGCCCTCGTTCACGCTCGGCGGCACCGGCGGCGGCATCGCTTACAACAAGGAAGAGTTTCTCGCCATCTGCGAACGGGGGCTGGACGCATCACCGACGCACGAACTGCTGATCGAAGAATCAGTAATCGGCTGGAAAGAGTTTGAGATGGAAGTGGTGCGCGACCACAAGGACAACTGCATTATCGTTTGCTCCATCGAGAACCTTGATCCGATGGGCATCCATACCGGCGACTCGATCACGGTTGCCCCGGCACAGACGCTGACCGACAAGGAATACCAGATCATGCGCGACGCCGCGCTCAAAATAATCCGCGAGATCGGCGTCGATACCGGTGGCTCGAACATCCAATTCGCGGTCGAACCGAAGACCGGCCGCATGGTCG
>JANXPQ010000450.1 GCA_025357235.1 Betaproteobacteria bacterium | reverse complement strand
GACGCTGAGCCAGTACTTGAGCAGGATCAGGCCGTCATTGGTGATCAACCGTTCGAACACAGGGCAGTCCTTCAGGAACTGCTTGTGTTGGGCGGGGGTGCAGAAACCCATGATCGGTACAACCGCGCCGGGGTCGAACCGATCATGGGTTTCTGCACCCCCGCCCAACACAAGCAGTTCCTGAAGGACTGCCCTGTGTTCGAACGGTTGATCACCAATGACGGCCTGATCCTGCTCAAGTACTGGCTCAGCGTCGACCAGGCGCAGCAGGAAGAACGCTTCGCCGAGCGGGCGAATGATCCCGCCAAGCAATGGAAGCTTTCACCGATCGACCTCAAGGTGCGCGAGCAATATGCCGCTTACGGCAAGCAGCGCGACATCATGCTGCGCGCGACCCACACTGACTACGCGCCGTGGCACGTTGTCAATTTCAACGACCAGAAACGCGGCCGCCTGAACCTGATCGACCACCTGCTCAAGCAATTGCCCAAGCGCGAACCGCCGGGCCGGGCGCCGCCCCTGCGCAAACTGCGCGACAAGCTCCACAAGGAACGCATCCCGCGCGGTTTCCTGATCAAGGAAAGATTCTGATCGACAGTGACGACAGGGGAGCAGACCCCGTCGGGGAATCTACGGGGGCAGGCTGCATAATTGAATAAAATAAAGATCGAACAATGAAGCCCTGCGTCAATCGCCGATTGACGTCCTGCGGGCGCATTCAATACTGCGCCGAACAGGTGAAATTCTCTACGAACCCGGCACCGGGCGTCACTTTGCCCTCGTAGTGGCCCCCTCCGCGGATGCCGGAGAATTTTCCGGTGCCCGCGACGAATCTGAATACGCCCTGATAGGTCGCTTCCCAGGAACCTTGCATCGAAACTGTGGAGGCCACCGAATCGAACCGGGCCCAGATCTTGTCGCCGCTCTTGAGGGTGTAGAGGAAATAACCGACGCTGGTACCCGAGTTGGCGTAGTAATCCTCGTGCGCAAACACCGTCTGCTCGCTGCCGTCGAAGTCGGCGTCCTTGCTCGAGATCACATGGGTGCGGATCGCCTGTCGCATCACGTGGTCGGGTTGATCGCCCGGCCGGATGTCTTCCGTGTAAGGACGATCCTTGGACTTCTTCGTGCCGGAGCAGTCCATCGAATCCGCCCAGGCGGGACCGCATCCGAACAGGCCGCCGCAAGCGACGGCCGCGATCAGGAAATAACCCGGCATTCCGATTTTCATGATCTGTCTCCCTCGTGGTATCGAATGGAGCGCGCTGCTTTCCCGGGACTTGGAAGCGTGCGACCGATGTCAAGCGTGCGCGCCCGCGCAGGGCACTCTTTGATCAGGGTCAACAGACATGTCCGTGGGATGTTGCATGAACAACGCGAAATGCCAAGCCCGACCCGCTTACTCGCCCTGGTTCGCGGCCGGCAGACATCGAGGCAGCGCCTCGTAGCCCTCCTTCAGCAACTCGGCGACCGTCGATGGCTGGCCTTCCTGGCGGGATAACCCTTCGACGTAGGCCCGTAACAGTTCGAGTTCCTCGCTGTCTGCCCACCGGTGCGTCGTCGTGCCCAGCCCCGGCAGGGCCGTTACCGGAGGCATGGGGGATTTGACGCGCTGCTCGATCGGGGTGCCCCAGGCCGAAAGCCGGACCAACATGCGGGGCGCGCATCGACGCAGATTCTCGGCGACCTGGCTCGCATTGCCCAAGAGGAAGTTCGGCGGGAATTGCTCGTGGGTCAGGTGACACAAGGCGCAGTACTGGAAGAAAGGTTGCCATTCGCGCTTCTCGATTGCGCTCGCGTTCACCTCGGGCAGGTCGAGCAGCGCAGGGGGCATATCGGCGTCATCGACGCAGCACCATGACCGTTCCGGCATGCCGAGTTCCGAAAAGAGCGCGCGCAGGAGATTCGCCCGCACGAGCGGCCCGTCATCGAACAACGACGCTTGGTTCGCGAGCAAGCGATCGATCGCCTCGCGCACGAGGGCAAAGTCATCGAGTACGACAACTTCGAAGCGCGCCGCAATCGGCTTCGACGGAATAGTTTGCGTCGATGCGGCAGGCCATCGAATCTCGACACTCGCCAGCGCCCGACCGTCGGGGAGCCTCGCCGCGAGCCCGTTCTTCGTCGGAATTGCGCGCAACGCGGTTTCCGAACCGGTCCGCTGCGCCGCCTTGCCCTGGAACAGCAGGTCTCTTACCTGACCCGCGGGACCGAAGTTGAGCCAGGTGATGCGGCCGCTGCCGCGCTCGTCGAAGCGACCGGCGAGGTTGACGCCTTGCGGGGTGGCGGCATCGCTGGCGCACTCGAACTTGAATGCAGTTGTGCCGGGTTCGCGCACGGCGGAACATTGCGCTCGATACACGGCGCGCTGGGCGCTCGCGCTCCCCGCCTGTTGCTGCAGGTGGACGTCCAGCGCACGAAAATCGTCTGCTGCGAAAAACTTCGCCCACCCGGGGATGAAACGATAGGCATCCAGGGCGCCCGCCACGCGCCAGATTTCTCGCGCCGGCCGGGGATTGAGGGGATCCAGCGCCGCCGGCACATGCGATGCGGCGATCCAGTCCAGCGACCCTTGCTCCGCGCCGCCGCTGCCATAGTACGAGCCGGCACTGCCGAACGGATTGCGGTCGGGAAGACTCGATTGGGCCATGCGCAATCCTTGTGGCCACGTTTGCCGCCAGACCCTGGCAAAGGTGGCGACGAAACTGCCCTGGTAGTTCGCCGATCCGGAAGCCAGCTCCTGCTCGCCGGACAGGCCGACCCGCAGCATCGCCGTGAACGCAGCGGCCCGGCAGCGCCGGGACAGCGAACGATCCTGCGCATCCGAGCATCCTTGCCGCCACACGCTCTGCAGGGTCACAAGCGTGTTGGCGCGCACGGTCGATTTGTCGATGTCGTCGGGGAAATCGATGTTGGCTTGCGCCGATGAGATAAAGTCCGCCCGCTGCGCGCGCAGCAATGCCGCCATTTTGCCGTTGGCATTGGTCTCGCTCCAAATTGCTTTGGAGAAAATCGGCGCGTGGTTCTGGTGGCAGGAAATGCAGATCGCCCGGTTGGCGTAGAAGACTTGCGGCTGCGCACCGGCGCGGTAGTCCTTGACGAGCTGGAACTCGAAGCGGCCCGCAGCCTCGTTGTAACTGATGACTTCGAGCATGCCGGTTTTTTCGACGTAGCCAAGGTAGAGCCGGTCTTTGAGCAACACGCCGGCATCGTGCTCGTTGGCGGCCGGTTCTCCCGTGACGGCAAAGACGATGCGGGGAAACTTGAAGAAGTCGGGCGCCGCTGCGCTGCGCTGTAGCGAGCGTCCCATCGGAATCATCGCAACCCGGGTGCCGCCGAGGTACTCCTGTTGCCCGAGCCTGGCTTGAATGCGATCGACCAGGGCGGAGAAGGGAAACGGGACGCGGTAGGTTTTCCCGCTCCCCGTGCGTTCCGTGACGAGATGGTCGAACAGTGAACGGCCTGACGGCGGCAAGTCGGGGCCGGGCGCGGTCGGATTCACTGCCCAGGAGGAATAGTCGACGTCTGTGTCGCGCGCCATGCCCGCATCGGCGGCGGCGTTCGTCCCGGCAGCGGCCCCGTCCGCATAGCAAAACCCGATGGCGCACACCGTGGCCATGGAAACCAGACCCGCAAGCCATCGAGACAAACGCTTCACGGGTCAGCGTGATGCATGATCGTAACCCTGCTGCATGGATTCAATGTTGGCCTAAACACAGGACATGAACGGTCAGACGAAGCGAGCACCCGTCATTCTTCCGCGAACGATACCAGGGCATATTCTTGTCTCGATCCCCCAATGTGAGCCTTGTCATCAAGGCGGCGAACTTCGCCGCGTTCAAGCATCGCAACCAGCGACGCAAGGACGCGGATGCCTCGCCTTACATCAATCACCCCCTTGCCCTCGCGAACGTGCTTTCGAACGAAGCCGGGATTGCCGATCCGGTCGTGATCTGTGCGGCGCTTCTGCACGACACCATCGAAGACACCGAGACGACGCCGGAAGAGCTGCAGGTGGCATTCGGCAGGGCGATTGCCGCGATTGTCATGGGCGTGACCGACGATAAGGCGCTGCCCAAGGCGGAGCGCAAGCGACTGCAAATCGTTCACGCCAGCACGGCGAGCCGCCGCGCCCGGCTGGTCAAGCTGGCGGACAAGATCTGCAACCTGAGGGACATTGTTGCGAGCCCGCCCGCCAGTTGGAGCCTGCGCCGCAAGCGCAAGTACTTCGATTGGTCGAAGGAAGTAATCGATGCTTTCCGAGGCACGCATCGAAAACTGGAAAGCCTATTCGATGAGGCTTATTCCACGAGGCCGTGATTGCGTCATGTCGACTTGAATGCATAAAGGCGAGGGCGCAGGTCCACTTCTTTTGGGCATGAATCGTTAGAAAGTTCGACATGAAATCCACACTCCTGGCCTGTGCAGCGGCGCTCGTTCTGACGGGTGTCCCGGCCTGCGGTGGCGGCGGGTCCGCATCGACATCGCCGCCGGCGGCAGTCGCAACACGCACGTGAAGCCTGGGCTTCTCGGCCCTTCCGCCGCGGCCGACCACGGTGGCGGTTCTCCAGGGCATCGACCTCTGGAGCCAGCGCGCCGAGTTGGCGGCCATCCACGAGGAGTTGCCGTGGACAGACCTGCTGGGTGGCATTCTGTCTCCCGATGACATCCTCGATCGCGACAAGGTCCAGCTCGTCGACTACCTGCGCGGCAAGGGCCTGAAACTTTATTTCATGGCCGATTTGACCGACGGGCTGTCGCGCGGCGAAGAGGCGCCCCAGTTGCGCGCGCTCGGGCGCAGCATTACAGAGCTTGATGTTCAGTGGGCCTATCGCGACTACATGCTTGCCGTTGAGCGCAAGCTGCATCCCGAATTCATCGGGCTCGCGGCAGAGACCAACCTGATTCGCGTCGCGGCGCCGTCCGCAGTCTATGCCGCGGTCGTGACCGCTATCGACCTGGCCTCGATCCCGCCGCCGATCCCGTCGAATCTGCCGCTGTTCGTCAACATCGGGCTGACCGACAGCGACTTCAACGCCAAGCCGGCACTGGCAGCCTGGGATGCGCTGCATGCGCGACGCCTGATACCCTAGGCGTTCGCCGGCAGTAAGCGTCGACCTGGTTGCGTGCGCGGGTCTTTGTCATGAGTCCGGCGTCGCGCCGATGTCCCGAATTAGCCATGCCACAGCCATTGTTGTTGTCCCCATCGACCAGTAACGCAGTGTGCACACGCGCATGCCGGCGCAGGATAGGACCTGATGCAATCCGACTTCGAAGAACTGGACTACTGCAATACGCCCATGGGCGAAATTACCCTGCGGCGGCGCATGGAGCCCAGGCTCCGCGTCGAGGTGTACGAAGTGAAGCTCGGCGACGAGTTCCTGATGTCGAGCCTGTTCACCGACGGCGAGGTTGCGCTGGCGAGGCTCGCGCTCGCGGCATGCGAGGCCGGGCCGCTGGACGTTGCGGTCGGCGGCCTGGGGCTGGGCTACACGGCGCGCGCAGTGCTGGACCATGTTGCCGTGCGCTCGCTGCTGGTGGTCGAGGCGTTGCCGGCGGTGATCGACTGGCACCGGCGTGGACTGGTGCCGCTGGGAGCCGGACTGAGTGCGGATCCGCGCTGTGAATTCCTCGCCGGCGATTTCTTCGCGCGGGTGAATTCCAGTGGTATCGATCCGCGGGTTCCGGACAAACGGTTCCACGCGATCCTGCTGGACATCGATCACTCCCCCCGCCATGTGCTGCATCCGGATCATGCTGCATTCTATTCGCCGGCCGGTTTGCGCCGCCTCGCGGCGCATCTTCAGCCGCGTGGCGTTTTCGGCCTGTGGTCGAATGACCCGCCGGACGAGATGTTCCGGGCGATCCTCGCCGAAGTCTTTTCTTCGGCGCAGGCGCATGTGGTCGCGTTCCGCAATCCGCTGCAAGATCGCGAAGCGACGAACACGGTGTACCTGGCGTGGGGCGTGAAGTGGCAGGTAAAGGCAGATGGTTTGGCCGACCCCGTTGGCTGACCCGGGCGCGATCATCGATTCTTCAAGCCAAGGCGCGCTCCCCTGCAGGCCCCGGCGAAGTTATCGCGAAACGCGCGGCGGGTCGTTCTGGCCGCTATACTCGCCACATCCGTCTCGCTTCCCGGTCTCCATGTACCAACATTACTTTGGCCTCGCCGAAGCGCCGTTCTCCATTGCGCCGGACCCGCGCTACCTTTACCTGAGCCAGCGCCATCAGGAGGCGCTGGCGCATTTGCTCTATGGCGTGAACGGCGACGGCGGGTTCGTGCTGCTCACGGGCGAGGTGGGAGCGGGCAAGACCACGGTATGCCGCTGCTTGCTGCAGCAGATTCCCGCGTCCTGCGACGTGGCCTATATCTTCAACCCGAAGCTGACGGTGGCGGAACTGCTCTCGACCATCTGCGTCGAATTCGGCATCGCCTGCCCGGCCGGCAATACCAGCATCAAGGTGTTCGTCGATTG
>JANXPQ010000408.1 GCA_025357235.1 Betaproteobacteria bacterium | reverse complement strand
CACAACGACATCCAGATCGATAATCTGGCCGTCAGCGGCGAGCACGCCATCATCATGACGATCCTGAATGATTCCTTTCTCGAGGACCTGGGCAGCACGAATGGCACGCTGGTCAATGGCCAGCCGGTCAAGAAGCATTTCCTGCAGAGTGGCGATACCGTCGAAATCGGCAAATACAAGCTCAAATACATGAATGAGGCGCCGGCCACCATGAGTCAGGCCGATTTCGAAAAGACCATGGTGCTACGAGCGCCGGCTGCCGCGGCTCCGAAGCAGGAAGTCAGAAATCCCACCGATACCCAGACAAATCTTCAGGCGGTTCCCGGCGCGGGCGACGCGGTCGCGAATGTTCAGGCACCAGCCGCCGCTGCTCCAGCGACGCCGGCAACAGTAGCCCCTACAACCGCGCCGGCGGCGAAGCCTGCGGTGGTGGCAGCAGTGCCGCCTGCACAGCCTGCCGCACCCGCTGGGGCGGCGGCGCAGGTCATCGGCACTGTTCAGATTCTTTCCGGCCCGAACGCCGGCAAGGAGTTGCCGCTCGCGAAGCCTCTTACCACGCTCGGCAAGCCCGGCGTTCAAGTCGCAGTTATTGCCAAGCGGCCGCAGGGTTACTTTATTACCCATGTGGAGGGCGCCAACTTCCCGGTGGTAAACGGCAAGACGCTCGACGCCCAGGCGCATCAGCTGGGCGATCACGACATCATCGAGCTGGCGGGGGTAAAGATGGAGTTCTTCCTGAAATCTTGACAGGCGCGTAGCGCGCTGCACCCCTGCGCGAAGTATTTTTCAATAACCGCCGGGCGAGCCTGGCCTGCAGCGCGCTCTCGGTCCGCAACACGACAAGGGAGGTGGCTTGAAGAAGCACCTGGTGCGCATTGCGCTCGGGCTCGTGGTGGTCCTTGCTATTGCCGGCCACGCCGGCCGCTATTACCAAATACCGTTCATCGACCGTTTTGAAAACATCGTCTATGACGCGCGCCTGCGCCTGACGATGGCCAACAATGTAGATCCGCGAATCGTTATCATCGATATCGATGAGAAAAGTCTTGCCGCCGAGGGCCGTTGGCCGTGGCGTCGCGACAAACTTGGCGCGATGCTTGACCAACTCTTCGATCATTATAAAGTGGGCATCGTCGGCTTCGACGTCGTGTTTGCGGAGCGTGATGAAAGTTCCGGATTGGGCATCCTGAAGGAGTTGGGACAGAAGGAGTTAAAGGGCAACGCCCAGTACCAGGCCGTGCTCAAGGACGTGACTCCGCAACTCGAATACGATCGCGTCTTCGCGGAGAAACTGAAGAACCGCGCGATCGTGCTCGGATACTATTTTTCCGACGTCAAGTCAGAAGATGGGAAAGGCCGTTCCTCCGGCGCGTTGCCCAAACCAGTCCTGCCGGCAGGCACTTTCAAAGGCAGGAACATCCTCTTTACAAGCTGGGCTGGCTACGGAGCCAACCTGGAAGAATTTCAGCGGGCGGCCGCGAGCGGGGGACATTTCAATCCCTGGCCAGACGACGACGGCGTGACACGCCGCGTTCCCATGCTGGCGGAATACAACGGGGCCTATTACGAATCGCTGTCGATGGCGGTCATCAGGCTCGGACTCGGACTGCCACCAGTCACCCCTGGATTCCCGGAAGCCAAGTTCTGGTCCAAGGATTACCCCGGACTGGAGTGGGTGGACATGGGATCCGTGCGCATCCCAGTGGACAATTTCGTCACTGCGCTGGTTCCCTATCGCGGCAGGCAGGGCAGCTTCAAATACATTTCCGCCACGGACGTGCTGCACGGGAGTACGCCTCTGGACGAGCTGAAAAACAAGATTGTGCTTGTGGGTACGACGGCTCCTGGTCTGTACGACTTGCGCGCAGCGCCGGTTGCGAGCGTTTATCCCGGGGTGGAGATTCATGCGAACCTGATTGCCGGCATGCTTGACGGAAGCATCAAGCAACGACCGCCTTACGTCCTGGGCGCCGAAGTGGTGCTGCTATTGTTCTCCGGGATTGGCATGGCCTTGCTGCTGCCACTGGTGAATCCATTGAGAGCCACACTGCTGACAGTAATCGTGGTTGCCGCAGTATTCGCGACGAATGTGCTGGTATGGACAGAGGGAAACCTGGTGCTTCCTCTGGCTTCAGGACTCTTGATGATCGCCATGCTCTTTGCGCTCAACATGTCTTACGGCTTTTTCGTGGAATCTCGCGCTAAACGCCAGATTACCGGCCTGTTCGGGCAGTATGTCCCGCCGGAATTGGTCGACGAAATGAGCAAAGATCCCGAAGCCTTTTCGATGGAGGGCGAAAGCCGGGAATTGTCCGTTCTGTTTACCGATGTGCGCGGATTCACAACCATTTCCGAGGGCCTGGATCCGAAAGAATTATCCAAGCTGATGAACGAATTCCTGACGCCGCTCACACGAATAATCTATAAGCATCGTGGCACGATCGACAAGTACATGGGCGATTGCATCATGGCATTCTGGGGCGCTCCGCTAAACGACCCGCAGCACGCCCGCAATGCGGTAATGGCGGGCCTGGAAATGCATCGCACCCTCGCGGAATTGCAGCCTCATTTCAAGGAAAAAGGCTGGCCGCCGATTCATATCGGCATAGGGGTCAACAGCGGCCGGATGAGTGTCGGTAATATGGGTTCGGAAATCCGCTTGGCGTACACGGTTATGGGCGATGCCGTGAATCTTGCGTCGCGGCTAGAAGGAATTACCAAACAGTACGGCGTAAAGATGATCGTCGGAGAAATCACTCGAACCGAGGTGCCCGAAGTGGTGTTCCGTGAACTGGACAAAGTCAAAGTAAAAGGAAAGGAGGCCCCGGTCGCCATTTTCGAGCCGATCGGTTTGTCCGGCGAGGTCGAAAAACCGGTGCAGGACGAATTAAAGCTCTGGAGCCAGGTGCTCAAGCTCTATCGGGCGTGTGATTGGGATATGGCAGAATTACAGTTGATCAACCTGACCAAGCTGAATCCGGGCAGCGGACTTTACGCGTTGTTTCTCGAACGAATTGCGCATTTGCGTAAAAATCCGCCGGAACACGGCTGGGATGGTTCCTGGAAATTTGAAACCAAATAGCGATGCAGATCAGGATACTCGGTTGCAGTGGGGGAATTGGCGGAAACCTGCGCA
>JANXPQ010000405.1 GCA_025357235.1 Betaproteobacteria bacterium | reverse complement strand
CACGCTGCGCTGGCACTGCGCGAACGCCACGCGCTGATCGACGACGACATTCATGTGTTCGCCGAAGACGGCCCGGATGTAGACAATTTCGTGCGCCTGGTTCACGCTTTCAACGATCGTCCGGCCAATCCGACGCACTGGATGCTGTACGTCTATCGCGGTGCCGACTACCTGGAGAAACTGCTCGCGCAGCGGCCGGGGGAAGTCGTGATCATCGCCGGCCGGAATAACGAGAAATTGCATTTGATCCATCTGCTGCATGCGCAGGGGTTTCGCGTGCTGGGCGACAAGCCCTGGCTGATCGAGAGCGGGCAGATCGGTTTGCTGAGAGAGGTGACCGCCGCCGCGCCGCTGGCGATGGATATCATGACCGAACGTCACGAGATCGCGAACCGCCTGCAGAAGGCATTGATGCAGCAGCCTGCGCTATTCGGCGACTTCCGCGTAGACGGCGACCAGCCCGCCATCGCCATCCGCAGCGTTCATCACCTCTACAAGATGGTCAATGGCCGGCCGCTGCAGCGGCCGGCCTGGTACTTCGATCCGGCGGCGCAGGGCGAGGGCATAACGGACGTCACCACACATCTGGTCGACCTGGTGCAATGGATGACCGGCAACGGTGTTCGCTTCGACTTCGACCGGGATGTCGAAGGGCTGTCGGCGCGGCAGTGGCCGACCGCCATTGCGCGCGACATCTTCTCGCACATCACCGGGCTCGATGATTTTCCGGAAATCCTGCGTGACCGGGTGGTCGACGGCGCGCTGCACTATCTTTGCAACGCTGCGCTGTCGTATCGATTGCGCGGCATCCCGGTGGAAATCGAAACGCTGTGGGGCCTGGAAGAACCGCAGGGCGGCGGCGATCTTCATCATGCAATCCTGCGCGGGAGCAAGGCCGACCTGATCGTCGATCAGGGGCCGGAAACGGGATTCCTGACCACACTGACCGTCAATCCGGTCGATAGCGACGACGCTTATGCCGAAGTGCTGAGCGATGCAGTCGACGAAATGCAAGAAGAGTTTCCCGGTGTGGGCTTCGAGTCCGCCGGTACCGGATTCGGCATTAAAATCCCGACGGCGCTGCGCACTACGCACGAACAGCAGTTCGCCGCCGTGCTGCGGACGTTCCTGACGTATCTCGACGAAGGCGCCTGGCCTGACAATCTGGGTTCGGATCTCGACACCAAGTACACGTTGCTGGCACGAGCCCTGGAGTTGTCTCACCATCAGGCCCCTGGCACGCTTCACACAGGACTGCATGGATAATCGAATGACTGGAGCCCGATGAACAAGATCATGATCGTGACTGGCGGCAGCCGCGGCATCGGCGCCGCGACTGCGCTGCTGGCGGCGCAGCGTGGCTACGCCGTTTGTGTGAATTACCTGAACAACCGCAAGGCCGCCGACGAGATCGTGCGCAACATCGAGCAGATCGGCAGGCATGCCATTGCGGTGGCCGCGGATGTCGCGTCGGAGCAGGATGTGATGCGATTGTTCGAGACGGTGGACCGGGAACTCGGGCGTGTGACCGCGCTGGTCAACAATGCCGGCATCCTGGAAAAGCAGACACGGCTCGAAGGGATCGATGCGGCGCGGCTGAATCGCGTATTTGCGACCAACGTAACCGGGACCTTCCTTTGCTCGCGCGAAGCGGTCCGGCGCATGTTGACGAAGCACGGCGGCGAGGGGGGCGGCATCGTCAATGTTTCCTCCCGCGCATCGCAGATCGGCTCGCCGGGGGAATACATCGACTATGCGGCATCCAAAGGGGCGGTCGATTCGCTGACCGTCGGCCTGGCGAAAGAGGTCGCGGAAGAAGGCATCCGCGTCAATGCCGTGCGGCCGGGGTTCATCTATACCGAGATGCATGCCAGCGGCGGGGAGCCGGACCGGGTCGATCGCGTCAAGGCATTCGCGCCGATGAAGCGCGGCGGCACCGCCGAAGAGGTTGCCCACGCCATCCTGTGGCTGTTGTCCGATGAAGCGTCCTATACCACCGGCGGCTTTATTGACGTATCCGGAGGGCGCTAAAAAAACCTCGAAACAGGGGTGCAAAAGGGGCGCAAACAGTTCAAAGAAAGGCGATAATTCACCAGGCAGGCGCACGGCGGTGCATTTTCAACTACTTTTGAGAGGTGACAGATTGGCCAAACCAAACTATTCATTCGAAAAACGCCAGAAAGAAATTGCGAAAAAGAAAAAGCAGGAAGAAAAACGCCTGCGCAAGGCTTCGGAAAAAGCTGGAACACCTGCCGAGGGCGACGGCACGACCCCGCCTCCGGCTGGAGGAGAACCCCCCACTCAGGGCTGAACGGGAGGTCGGTGCATGCGGATATGGGTCGATGCCGATGCCTGTCCGAATGTCATCAAGGACATCCTGTTCCGCGCCGCCGATCGGGCGCAGGTCACACTGACGCTGGTCGCCAATCAGCCGATCAGGACGCCGCCTTCGCAATTCATCAAGGTGCTCCAGGTACCGGCCGGATTCGATGTTGCCGACGACAGAATCGTCGAACTGACCGAACCCGGGGACCTGGTGATCACCGCCGACATTCCGCTGGCCGCTGGCGTCCTGGACAAGGGCGGCCACGCCCTCGATCCCCGCGGCGAGTTCTATACCAAAGACAACATCAAGGAACGCCTGGCGATGCGCAAGCTCATGGACGAGTTGCGCAGCAGCGGCGTCGATACCGGCGGGCCTGCCACCTTCAGCAATGCCGACCGGCAGGCTTTTGCCAATAAGCTCGATCGCTATCTCGCTGGCAGCTCTCATACCTAAAACTCTCCACCTCAACGCAAAGGCGCAAAGGACGCAAAGGTCGCAAAGGAAACCGGACAAGGGGCAATGTTAAATGCATGGTTGTCGGTTCATTTGATGGCAGGGCGCGTTCTGGTAATGTTGAGTCCGGGTGGTCGAATTTCCGATATTTGATTAGAGTGGGATTGCATGAAACGACTCGACAGGCTGCTCACG
>JANXPQ010000402.1 GCA_025357235.1 Betaproteobacteria bacterium | reverse complement strand
GGTGAAGAAAGCGTGTGTCTCATCGTCGGCGATTCCCTCCTGGTGGTCGACGCAGCCGTCGAGGGTGACGTTGATGCTGAAGGTCAAGATTCCCATGGCGGTGAGTCTACTCAGGGTTCGATGAATTCGAATGGCGGTTTGCCTCCAACCAATCTTATCAGTGCTACGACCGCTTCTGGCCGGGAGCCGCTCGATCCGTCTCCCGATACCGGTCGTACGATGTGAGCGGCAATCGCGCCGATCGGCGCTAACACTCACTACGTCAAGAACGCACCTACCGACCTGCGTGATCCATTCGGCCTTGCTCCATGTACGATGAATCTTGATCGCCTTGTTAACAACGCGATCGCAAATTCCACAGATCCGACTACGGGCCGTAGAAGAACGACCGGAGGCGGCAACTGTGCAAGAACGGTCCGCGACGATCTTGCCGGCGCTGGCGGCCCGACCTTGCCACCTCTTGGTGCAGGTGGAACGCCTTCACCTGGCGCTTGGGGCCCAACGCTTATAGGTAGTGGTTGTTATCAACAAGTAACGGACCCGGCAAACTATACGCCGGCGCTGGGCGATATCGCGATCACTATGGGCAACGGGACCAGCCATGTTTCCGTATACGATGGAAATACTTGGGATGCGGATATTGCAAGGCCGAGCCCAGTGCCAAGCAGCGGACCAAATTACACCGGTGCGCAGGTGACATACTACCAATATGTCGGCCTGCATCATTGAACGACCGAGAGACGCCTGTGAAATTCGGCACTCGATGTGGCTTGCTAACGCGGACGCTAGTCGCCGCCATCTGTGCGCTGTCGTTCGTGATGTCAAGTGCGGCGAAGGCGGGGACCTGGATCGAGGAACCTATTTTTGGCCTTTACTACTATCCTTCGGAAGCACACTTCACGATGCTCCCGTTCAAAACGCTTCTGCCCGAGTGCTCGAAGCTTTTGAATGAATATCGTCCGCGCCCAAAAACGCTCACTCTGTACGCCACTTATCGATCTGGGACGAAGAGTCTTTACATCGCTGGCGCTAATGGGGTGCTAGGCCTTTACGTTATCGAGAGTGGAACATGTGACATTGATGTTCCGATACTGGCCCTGCTCCGGAAGCCGCATATTCCTCCCCTTCACGCTGGGCCGCCGATGCTGTCCGACACGGAGGTTTCTGGATTATTTGATGATGCACTTCGACGCTACACAACGGCGTTCGGTGGGAAGCAGCACTTTCTGCAGTGGCTTGATACACTGACCGCAAAGAAGAGAGGGGGTTGCGAGAGCCAACCGGAGCTCTCTTGTCCTCAGACATACAAGCTGCTGTTAGCTCCTCAGAAGACGCAGCTGGAGAATTACCGACTGAAATAGCATCCACTCTGCGCGTCCTATTGAGACTTGCATAAATACGTGACATGTCAGAACTGCAACTCCGCCTGATGCCAGAACGCCCGAATCAGGGTTGGGCGTCGCTGCATGGAGCGGAGGCGGTTGCGAGCGCTGTTCTTCTGATCACCGAAGCCCGCTGCGCAGCGGTTGGCGAGCTCGTGGTGCTTGAGGTGGCCCCAGATGTATTCGGTCGGATTGAGCTCGGGCGCGTAGGCGGGCAGTTGTTCGATCTGGATGGCGCCGTTCAGTGCTTCCAGAT
>JANXPQ010000380.1 GCA_025357235.1 Betaproteobacteria bacterium | reverse complement strand
CGATCTGCAGCCAGCGTTTGTGCTTGTATACGAAATCGTACATGGTCCAGTCCTGAGTCCACAGATTATGCGAAAGGCGAGAGTATGCCCGAACCGGAGCCCATGCGGATGCGCGGGTACCCGGGCTTGAAAATGAAAAAGGCGAACTTGCGTTCGCCTTCCAGGGTCTGGCGGAGTGGACGGGACTCGAACCCGCGACCCCCGGCGTGACAGGCCGGTATTCTAACCAACTGAACTACCACTCCTTGGTCCTGCGCGTTAAGTTCCGCTGGTGGGTGCTGAGGGGCTCGAACCCCCGACATTCGCCTTGTAAGGGCGACGCTCTACCAACTGAGCTAAGCACCCATATGTGACATGTATTGTTGACATGTATGCCTGGTGCCCCGCCTGTTACTGCAGCGCCGCCGCTTACTACCTGCCTATGCGACGCTGCACGGTTTCCTGTCCCTGACTCACGTGAAGTCAGTCGATGCGGCCTAACGAAGCGCGCTAGTTTACTGCATCCTTGAGGGCTTTGCCAGCGCGGAACTTGGGCACTTTCGCCGCCTTGATCTTGATCGCGGCGCCCGTGCGCGGATTACGTCCACTGCGCGCGGCTCGCTTGCCGACATAGAACGTACCGAATCCGACCAACGTGACCATGCCGCCTTTTTTCAGCGAAACCTGGATCGCGGCCACTGCGCCGTCGAGCGCGCGGCCAGCGGCTGCCTTGGAAATATCGGCAGACTTCGCGATGGCCTCAATGAGTTCGAATTTATTCACTAGACTTCCCCTTTCGCTATTTCGTTATAGGAATTCAGGCAACTGCTTTCGACTGCGGGCCGAAGACAGAGGAATTTTTTTGGTCTTTTGATCCCCGGACGTACTTTATAGCAAGGCGAAAATCCGCGTGTCAAGCAAGTTTCCGATCGATGGCGCGCATGAGCAATGAGGAACACCGCACAAAAAAAACGGGAATGCTGGTCGCATTCCCGTTTTTCGCCTTGCATGCCCTCAATGTTTGACGGCGCCTACCGCTTCACTCGGATCCACCTTCGGGATCGCGACGGCTTCTGGCTTTTCCGGCAACGGCTCCGGTTTGCGTTCGAGCGCCAGTTCCAGCACCTGGTCGATCCACTTCACCGGATGGATGTCGAGGCGATTCTTGACGTTGTCCGGAATCTCGGCGAGATCCTTGACGTTTTCTTCCGGAATCAGCACCGTTTTGATGCCGCCACGATGCGCCGCCAGCAGTTTTTCCTTGAGGCCGCCAATGGCGAGGACTTCGCCGCGCAAGGTAATTTCACCGGTCATGGCCACATCCGCCCTGACAGGGATACCAGTGAGCGCCGATACCAGTGCGGTGGTCATCGCCGCTCCGGCGGACGGACCATCCTTGGGCGTCGCGCCTTCCGGAACGTGCACGTGGATGTCGCTTTTCTCGAACGCGTCGTCCCTCACGCCAAGGCGGGCGGCGCGTGAACGAACGACGGAACGCGCGGCTTCCACCGATTCTTTCATGACATCGCCAAGCGAGCCGGTGCGCTGGATGTTGCCTTTGCCGGGCATCACCACTGCTTCGATGGTCAGCAGTTCGCCGCCCACTTC
>JANXPQ010000377.1 GCA_025357235.1 Betaproteobacteria bacterium | reverse complement strand
AGTCGCGGGCAGTTGTACTGGATCAAGGTCTACAACGTGCCGCAAGGCGGTCGCGCCAGTCGCGGCAAGCCCATCGTGAATCTGCTTCCGCTGACGGAAGGGGAGAAGATCACGGCGATTCTTCCGGTGCGCGAGTTCGATGAAAACAAGTTCATATTCATGGCCACGGCCAACGGCACGGTGAAGAAAACGCCGTTGTCCGATTTCTCCCGTCCGCGGCCCTCCGGCATCATCGCCGTGGATCTCGACGAGGGCGATTACCTGATCGGCGTTGCGCTGACCGAAGGCCGGCACGACATCATGCTGTTCTCGGACGAAGGCAAGGCCGTTCGCTTCGACGAGCAGGACGTGCGTCCGATGGGACGTGTTTCTCGCGGAGTGCGTGGCATGAGGTTGCCGGGCGGGCAGAAGGTGATATCGCTGCTGGTGGCCGAGAACGAATCCATTTCGGTATTGACTGCCACGGAAAATGGTTTCGGCAAGCGTACTCCGATCACCGAGTACACCCGCCACGGCCGGGGTACCCAGGGCATGATCGCCATCCAGACCAGCGCCCGCAACGGCAACGTGGTGGCGGCCACGCTCGTGGAGGACAAGGACGAAATCATGCTGATCACCACCGGTGGTGTGCTGATTCGCACGCGGGTTGCGGAAATCCGGGAGATGAGCCGGGCCACGCAGGGCGTCACCCTGATCAACCTCGGCCCGGACGAAAAGCTGGCCGGACTTCAGAAAATCGTCGACACCGAAGACGAAAGCGAAGTCCTGGACGCGGGCGCTCTGGAAGATTCCTCCGGTGCGGATGGAGTCGAGGGCAGGCCGCCAGAGGTCGATCAAGACGGTTCCGACGAGCAGTCCTGATGCCGTCCGGAGAATTACTTTAAGAAAGCGGAGCGGTAAAGTGGGGAGAGTATTCAATTTCAGTGCGGGGCCTGCGGTTTTGCCGCAAGTGGTTCTGGAAAAAGCGCGCGACGAGATGCTGGATTGGCACGGTTCGGGCATGTCGGTCATGGAAATGAGCCACCGCGGCAAGGAGTTCATCTCCATTCATGCGCATGCTGAAGCCAGCTTGCGCGAGCTGCTGGCAATTCCGCAGAATTACAAGGTGCTGTTCCTGCAGGGTGGCGCGATTGCCGAGAACGCGATCGTGCCAATGAACCTCCTGCGCGGCCGCAGTACCGCCGACTACATCAATACCGGCGAATGGTCGAAGAAGTCGATCAAGGAAGCGAAGAAATACTGCAATGTGAACGTCGCAGCCTCGAGCGAAGACCGCAACTTTTCCTATGTCCCGCCGCGCGAATCCTGGCGGCTGAGCAAGGATGCGGCGTACGTCCACATCTGCTCGAACGAAACCATCGGCGGCATCGAGTATCACTGGATCCCCGATACCGGCGAAGTTCCGTTGGTTGCCGATATGTCCTCGCATATATTGTCGCGCCCGGTCGAAGTCTCGAAGTACGGACTGATCTACGCGGGGGCACAGAAGAACATCGGCCCGGCGGGTCTCACGATCGTCATCGTGCGTGACGACCTGATCGGTCAGGCATTGCCGATCACGCCCTCGGCTTTCGATTACAAGCAGCAGGCCGAAAGCGATTCCATGCTCAATACCCCGCCCACCTACGCCATCTATATCGCGGGACTGGTATTCGATTGGCTGAAGCAGCAGGGCGGGTTGGGGGAGATCGAGAAGCGCAATGTCGCCAAGGCCGGGTTGCTATACGACTACCTGGATCAGAGCGGCTTTTTCGTCAGCCCGGTCGAAAAGCGCGATCGTTCGCGCATGAACGTGCCGTTCAAGCTCAAGGATGAAGCGCTGGACGAGGCATTCCTGAAGGGCGCCCAGCAACGCGACATGCTGCAACTCAAGGGCCATCGTTCCGTCGGTGGCATGCGCGCATCCATCTATAACGCGATGCCGATCGAAGGCGTGGAGGCATTGGTCGGCTATCTGCAGGAATTCGAGAAAAGCCATGGCTGAGCCGGTGCGCATTCTGACCTTGAATGCCATTTCCCCGACTGGCCTGGAGCGGTTGCCGCCGGAGCGTTATTCGGTCGGTGCGCAGGTCGATTCGCCGGATGCGATCCTGGTGCGATCCCATGACATGAAGGCGATGCCCATTGCCGCGTCCGTGCGCGCCATCGGCAGGGCGGGGGCGGGCACCAACAATATCCCCGTGGCGGAAATGAGCAAGCGCGGCGTCCCGGTATTCAATGCACCAGGTGCGAATGCCAATGCGGTCAAGGAACTGGTGCTCGCGGGCATGTTGATCGCCGCGCGCAATCTCGTTCCGGCAATTCGTTTCACCGACGGCTTGTCCGGTACCGACGAAGAGATTGACAGGATGGTCGAGGACGGCAAGAAGAATTTCGCCGGCATGGAACTTCCGCAACATATGCTCGGTATTATCGGCCTTGGAAAAATCGGCAGTCTGGTCGCCGATGCCGCGATCAAGCTCGGCATGGAAGTATTCGGATACGACCCGGAGATCACGGTGGATGCCGCCTGGAGCCTGCCTTCCCAGGTCAGGAAGGCGCACAGCATCGAGGAGGTGCTCCGCGCGAGCGATTTCGTGACCCTGCACGTGCCTCTGCTTGACGCCACGCGCAATCTGATCGACGCCAAACGCATCAGCCTGATGAAGCCCGGAGCGGTGCTGCTCAATTTTTCGCGGGACGGCATTGTCGACAACAATGCCGTGCTCGATGCGCTGAATGCGAAAAAGCTCAGGGCATACGTCTGCGATTTTCCCGGCAGCCGTTTCAAGGGGCATCCTGCCGTGGTGGCGACGCCGCACCTGGGAGCATCCACGCTGGAAGCCGAGGAAAATTGCGCCATTATGGTTGTCGACCAGGTGCGTGATTACCTGGAAAACGGCAATATCCGCAATGCAGTGAATTTTCCGGAAGTCGTGATGTCGAGGGAGTCGCCTTATCGGCTTGCGATCGCCAATGCCAACGTGCCCAACATGGTGGGGCAGATTTCGACGGCGGTAGCGCAGGCCGGATTGAACATCCACAACATGTTGAACAAATCCAGGAGGGACATGGCCTACACGCTGGTCGACGTCGATAGCGCGGTACCCCGCCAGGTGACAGACAAAATCGCGGCGATTGCCGGGGTACTCGCCGTTCATTATCTTCCCGCGGCTTCGTAGCAATGCCGGACAACCTCAAACAGTTGCGCGCGCGCATCGATGCCCTGGATCTTGAAATCCTCAAGCTGATCAGCGAGCGCGCATCGACCGCGCATGCCATCGGCAAGCTCAAGGACGATGGCACGGTTTATCGTCCGGAACGTGAAGCACAGGTGCTGCGGCGATTGACCGAGAACAATCCGGGACCGCTTCCCGACAAAGTGGTCACGCATCTGTTCACGGAGGTCATTTCCGCCTGTCGCGCGCTCGAGGACGCCTTCTCGGTTGCCAGTCTCGGGCCCAAGGGGACGTTCAGCGAAGAAGCTGTGGTCAAGCACTTCGGCGGGCAGGCGCCGGTCGTTTTGTGCAATTCCATCGACGAGGTTTTCCGATCGGTGGAGTCCGGCAACGTCGGCTATGGCATGGTGCCGCTGGAAAATTCGACCGAAGGCGCGGTGGGTCGTACCCTGGACCTGCTGTTGTCCTCGCCACTGAAGATTTGCGGCGAAGTGCTCTTACCCGTTCATCAGAACCTGCTGTCGAAGGGCAACGACATCGCTGCCGTCAAGCGCATTTTTTCGCATGCGCAGAGCCTGGCCCAGTGCAATCGTTGGCTCGCGCAGAATTGTCCGCGCGCCGAGCGTGTGCCGGCGGCAAGCAATGCCGAGGCGGCGAAGATGGCACAGGATGATGCCGGATCCGCGGCCATCGCCGGCCGGGCGGCTGCCGCTCACTACGGTTTGTCGGTACTCGCCGACAACATTGAGGACGAGCCGAACAATACGACGCGCTTCGTTGTGATATCCCGACAGGAAGTGCCGCCCTCGGGCAAGGACAAGACCTCTCTGGTGATGTCCACGCGAAATGTGCCGGGCGCCATTCACGAATTGCTGACGCCGCTGGCGAATAACCGCGTGAGCATGACGCGACTCGAATCCCGTCCGTCGCGCACCGGGTTGTGGGAATACGTCTTCTTTCTGGACATGGAAGGCCACCGGAACGAAGCGCATGTCGCGCGCGCCCTTGAAGAAATGAGCGAACTGGCCGCGTTCCTGAAGATCCTCGGTTCCTATCCGGCCGCAGTGCAATGAAGGCGGCTACACCGGTGCAGGCGATTCTGGACGTCTGTGAACGCGCGCCTGGATATATCCGTGCCATTGCGCCCTATCAGCCGGGCAAGCCGATCTCCGAGCTCGCGCGCGAAATGGGCCTGCCGGAAGAAAGTATCGTCAAGCTCGCATCGAACGAGAATCCGCGCGGCGCCAGTCCCAAGGCGATCGCGGCGATGCGGATTGCCATCGGCGAAACCGGACGCTATCCGGACGGCAACGGATTCGCCCTTAAGGATGCTTTATCGAAGCGCTGTGGGCTGGCGCCGGATCGCATCGTTCTGGGCAACGGTTCCAACGACGTGCTGGAGATGGCGGCGCGGGCATTTCTGGCACCTGGCACTTCGGCGGTGTATTCGGAGCATGCCTTTGTGGTTTATCCGCTCGCAACCCAGGCAGTTGGCGCCACCGGTATCGCGGTGCCAGCGCGCGATTTCGGTCACGATCTGGAGGCGATGGCAAAGGCGGTTCGCGGCGATACGCGCGTGGTCTTTGTCGCCAATCCGAACAATCCGACCGGCACCTGGTTGGGACCGAAGGCGGTCCGTTCCTTCCTGGAAAAGATTCCGGTGGATGTATTGGTGGTGCTGGATGAAGCGTACAACGAGTATCTGGATCCGGGAGATCGCAGCGACGCGATACGGTGGAGCGACGAATTTCCCAACCTGGTCGTGTCCCGCACCTTTTCGAAAGCCTATGGCCTGGCCGGCCTACGGGTGGGGTATGGATTTTCGCACCCGCAGGTTGTCGATCTGATGAACCGGGTGCGCCAGCCTTTCAATGTCAGCGACATTGCCCAGGCCGCTGCAACCGCCGCGCTGTTCGACGACGAATTCGTCGAACAAAGCACGTTGCTCAATAAGCACGGAATGAAAACTCTCACCGAAGGATTCCTGCGCCTTGGGCTGTCCTGGATTCCCTCGCGCGGTAATTTTGTCTGCGTCAAAGTGGGCAAGGGTGCCGAGGTTTTCCAGCGGCTGCTGAAGCAGGGAGTAATCGTGCGGCCGATTGCGGCCTACGGCATGCCCGAATATCTGCGCGTATCGATCGGCACTGAATCCGAAAATGCCCGCTTTCTGTCGGCGCTCGCAACGGTATTAAAGTGAGCTCGATGGGCGCCTCCTGCTGCGGTCAGCATCTTTCTTGAGCGACTTCAACTGCGACAGACTGGTTGTCGTCGGTGTCGGCCTGATCGGCGGATCGGTCGCTGCCGCGCTCAGGCGTGCCGGTAAGGTGCGGCGTATAGTCGGCGTGGGGCGCGGCCGGGCTAATATCGAACGCGCGCTCGAATTGCGGGTCATCGACGAAGCGACCGATGACATTTCCGCTGCCGTGCAGGGTGCCGATATCGTATTGCTGGCCGTGCCGGTACAGCAAAACGATCGCGTGCTGGCGAAGTTGGCCGGATCGGTTGCCGCGGACACGCTGGTAACAGACGCAGGCAGCACCAAGATGGACTTCGTTGCCGCGGTCAGGCGACTGCTGCCATCGCATCTTGCGCACGTAGTGCCCGCTCATCCCATTGCCGGTGCCGAGCTGACCGGCGTGGATGCCGCCAATCCGGGACTGTTCGTGGACAAAAATGTCGTGCTGACCCCGTTATCGGAAAACCACGCTCAAGGCGTCGACCGCATCGAGTCGATGTGGAAGACCTGTGGCGCCCGTGTCAGCCGCATGTCGCCCGTACGTCACGACCGGGTATTTTCAGCGGTCAGCCATCTCCCGCACATGCTTGCCTATACGCTGGTGCACATGATCGCAACGCGGCCAGATGCGCAGGAGTTGTTCAGTTTCGCCGCCGGCGGTTTTCGCGACTTCACCCGGATTGCAAGCAGTTCCCCGGAGATGTGGCGCGACATTGCCTCGACGAATCGCGAGGCGTTGCTTGCGGATATCGCAACGTATCAGCAGCAGCTTGCGCAACTTGCGGAACTGATCCGCAACGCGGACGCGGAGCAACTCGGAAAGCTGTTCGAAAGTGCGCGCAACGCGCGCAATGCCTGGCTGCGGCAGGACGCATGAAACCGGGGAATACCTGAACCATGCCGGCCTATCCCAACCACCTCGACCTCGGTCCGCTGGATCGTGCCGCCGGGACTATCCGTCTGCCGGGCTCCAAGAGCATTTCCAATCGCGTTCTCCTGCTGGCTGCGCTTGCGCAAGGCCGCACGCGGATTCACGACCTTCTCGCATCGGACGATGTGGAACGCATGCTCGAAGCATTGAGCCTGCTGGGCATTGAAATAAAAAGAACGGGGCAGGATTTGGTAACGGTCGAAGGTTGCAATGGAAGATTTCCGGTGCAGCAGGCCGATTTGTTTCTCGGCAACGCCGGTACTGCATTGCGTCCCTTGACTGCCGCGCTTGCGATGAGCGGTGGGCATTACAAATTGTCGGGCGTGCCACGAATGCACGAACGCCCGATCGGCGATCTGGTGGATGCGTTGCGCAGCCTGGGTGCCGACATCCGTTATCTCGGCAACGAAGGATATCCGCCCCTGGAAATCCGGCCCGCGACAATGAGAAGCGGCTCGACGGTCCAGGTGCGCGGCGATGTTTCCAGTCAGTTTCTGACCGCCCTGCTGATGTCGCTGCCCCTTGCCGGCATGCGGATCACCATCGAAGTGGTCGGGGAATTGATCTCCAAGCCTTATATCGACATCACCCTCAATCTGATGGCGCGTTTCGGCGTGAAGGTCGAACGCGACGGCTGGTCCTCTTTCACGATCCCGGCGTACAGTCGATTGGCCAGTCCGGGCGACATTTTCGTTGAAGGCGATGCCTCCGGCGCTTCATATTTTCTGGCAGCCGGTGCAATCGGCGGCGGTCCGGTCCGCGTCGAAGGCGTGGGAAGCGGCAGCATCCAGGGCGATGTCGGATTCGCCAATGCCCTGGCCCAAATGGGTGCGCGGATAGATATGGGCGATAACTGGATTGAAGCGGCCGCGCCTTTGGACGGGCGATTGCGCGCAATCGACTTGGACTTGAACGCCATTCCCGATGCGGCCATGACGCTGGCGGTGGCAGCGTTGTTTGCAGACGGTACCAGCCGGTTGCGCAATATCGGCAGCTGGCGAGTGAAGGAAACCGACCGCATCGCGGCGATGGCCGCGGAATTGCGCAAGCTCGGCGCGCTAGTAGAGGAGGGGCCGGATTACCTCACGGTAACCCCGCCGCCGGGTTGGCGCCTGACGAGCGGTGCCGCCATCGATACCTACGACGACCATCGCGTCGCGATGTGCTTTTCGCTCGCCGCTCTCGGTGGCGTGACGGTGCGCATCAACGAACCGAAGTGCGTGGCAAAAACGTTTCCCGACTACTTCGATCGATTTGCTGAAGTCACCTGGAGTTCCTGCGCTCAGGTCATTGCCATCGACGGGCCATCGGCTTCCGGAAAAGGGGCGGTGGCGCAACGCGTGGCTGCACAACTTGGATTCAACTATCTCGACAGCGGGTCGCTTTACAGGCTGGTTGCGCTGACGGCGTTGCGTGACCGGACTGACTTGAAGGATGCAGATGCGCTTGGCGAGATCGCCCGCAAGCTTCCCGTGCATTTCTCCGAAGGCAGGATTCTGTTGAACGGGGAAGATGTGACCGACTCGATTCGAGCGGAAGCAGTTTCCGCCGCCGCGTCGGAAGTCGCTCCTTTATCATCGGTGCGTCAAGGACTTATGCGCCGCCAACAGGCATTCAGGCGTCCGCCGGGGCTGGTGGCGGAGGGGCGGGATATGGCGTCGGTGGTCTTTCCGGACGCGTTGCTGAAAGTCTTCCTTACCGCATCGCCCGAGGAGCGCGCTCGCCGCCGCTATAAACAGTTGATAGAAAAAGGTTTCGATGCTACCCTGACCACCCTTTTGCAGGACATTCGCCGACGCGATGCTCGCGATACCGAGCGGAGCGTAGCGCCCCTGCAAAAGAGCGTTGGCGCACAAATTATTGATACCACTGGGCTTTCCATACAAGAGGTCGTTGCCAGGATACTCCGGTGGTTCGAATCGGCGTCGCGCAAGGTCCCATCCCGCTGAATGAATTACCCGCATCCCGCCGGCTTAGGCGCCGCAGGAGGGGATTATTTCCGCTGTTGGATGGGTAGATAAACCAACCCGTTAAATGCAACGGTTTTTCCGCGAGTCCCACCCTTTGCTCATGAAAACTGAATCCCAAACCCCCGCCGCCCCGATCAACGAAAATAGTTTTGCCGCGCTGTTCGAAGAAAGCCTTTCGCGGCAGGAAATGCGCGCGGGTGAAGTCATCACGGCTGAAGTGATCCGCATAGATCAGAACTTCGTCGTGGTCAATGCAGGCCTAAAGTCGGAAAGCTTTATCTCGGCGGACGAATTCAAAAACGATCGCGGCGAGGTCGAAGTCAAGGTCGGAGATTACGTCACGGTCGCCATCGAGGCGCTCGAGGACGGCTACGGCGAAACCCGCCTGTCCCGCGAGAAAGCCAAGCGCCTGGCAGCGTGGCACGAACTCGAGAAGGCAATGGAAGAGGGCACGCTCGTGCAGGGCCTGGTCAACGGCAAGGTCAAGGGCGGTCTTACCGTCATGGTCAACGGCATTCGTGCATTCCTGCCCGGTTCGCTGGTCGATATCCGCCCGGTCAAGGACACCAACCCCTACGAAGGCAAGCAACTCGATTTCAAGGTCATCAAGCTCGACCGCAAGCGCAACAACGTAGTGGTTTCGCGCCGCGCGGTACTTGAACAGACTCAGGGTGCCGAGCGCGAAGCGCTGCTCGCCAGCCTGCAGGAAGGCGCAGTGGTCAAGGGCATCGTCAAGAACATCACCGATTACGGCGCGTTCGTGGACCTCGGTGGCATCGATGGCCTGCTGCATATCACCGATCTGGCCTGGCGCCGGGTCAAGCATCCTTCCGAAGTGCTCAATGTCGGCGACGAAGTCACCGCCAAAATCCTCAAGTTCGACCAGGAAAAGAATCGCGTTTCGCTGGGTCTCAAACAGCTCGGCGAAGATCCGTGGGTGGGCTTGTCGCGCCGCTATCCGACGGGTACCCGCCTGTTCGGCAAGGTCTCCAACCTCACCGACTACGGTGCGTTCGTGGAGATCGAGCAGGGCATCGAAGGTCTCGTGCACGTGTCAGAAATGGATTGGACCAACAAGAACGTCCATCCCTCCCGCGTAGTTCAGCTAGGCGACGAGGTCGAAGTTATGATCCTCGAGATCGACGAAGATCGCCGCCGTATTTCGCTGGGCATGAAGCAATGTAAGCCCAACCCGTGGGACGAGTTTGCCTCCAATGCCAAGAAGGGCGACAAGGTTCGCGGCCAGATCAAGTCGATTACCGATTTCGGCATATTCATCGGATTGCAGGGAGGCATCGACGGGCTGGTGCATTTGTCGGACCTGTCATGGAGCGTGCCCGGTGAAGAGGCCGTGCGCAATTACAAGAAGGGGGACGAAGTCGAGGCTATGGTGGTCTCCATCGACGTCGAGCGGGAGCGTATTTCGCTCGGCATCAAGCAGCTCGAAGGCGATCCCTTTACCAACTTCGTTGCCGGCCATGACAAGGGCAGCCTGGTCGACGGCGTGGTGAAGTCGATCGATCCGAAGGGCGCGGTGATCCAGCTCGATGTCGACATCGAGGGTTATCTGCGCGCTTCCGAAGTGGCCCGCGACCGCGTCGAGGATATCCGTACTCATCTGAAGGAAGGCGACAAGGTGAATGCGATGATCATCAACGTCGATCGCAAGAATCGCAACATCAACCTTTCGATCAAGGCCAAAGATGCGGCCGACGAGTCCGAGGCGATGCAGAAGCATGCCGCCGATAGCGCGTCGAATGCCGGCACGACCAATCTGGGCGCTTTGCTCAAAGCCAAGCTGGATAACAAGAACTCTGCGCAATAGGAAGCGCCATGACCAAGTCGGAGCTGATAGCCAAGCTGGCGGCGCATTTTCCGCAGCTGGTCGCGAGCGATGCGGAGCTTGCGGTGAAAATGATCCTGGACGCCATGGCGAAAAGCCTGGCCCAGGGACATCGAATCGAGATCCGCGGCTTCGGGAGTTTCGGACTGAACTACCGCCCGCCTCGCGTGGGGCGCAATCCGAAGTCCGGCGACAAAGTTCACGTTCCGGCCAAGTATGTGCCGCATTTCAAGGCGGGCAAGGAACTGCGCGAGCGCGTGGATTTCAAGAGCCAGTAGGCAGGCGGCATTGCTTCACGGGCCAACAAGAGGGCGGCATATCGCGAGATCATGCCGTCTTTTTTTGTCTGAATTTCGAGTCCCGATGCTCTTACGCGGGTGATCCTGTCGATGCGCTACCTGTCCTGGACTTTTCGTTTCCTGTTGTTCGTTCTATTGTTCGGCTTCGCGCTCAAGAATTCCGACCCGGTAGTCGTGCGCTTCTATCTTGGCGCCCACTGGGAGGCATCGCTGGCGCTGGTGGTGCTGGTCTTTTTCGGAATTGGGGCTGCAGCGGGCGTCATCGCGTGCTTTGCGTATATCTACCGTCAGCGCCGCGAGATTCTGCAATTGCGCAAGGAATTGCGTGCGAGGCCCGGTCCACCCGAGGAAGCACCTTGAATCGATACTCGTATCGCCGCAGTAATCTGGGATCCGGTCTGAAACATGGAATTTGAATTCTGGTGGCTTCTGGGATTTCCACTGTTCTTCGCCTTCGGCTGGCTTGCCGCGCGTATCGACATCAAGCAACTGCTTTCCGAGTCCCGTGCGTTGCCGCTGTCGTATTTCAAGGGACTTAACTTCCTCCTCAACGAGCAGCCCGATAAAGCCATCGAGGCTTTTATCGAGGTCGTTAAAGTCGATCCGCAGACCATCGAATTGCATTTCGCGCTCGGCAGCCTGTTCCGTCGTCGTGGCGAAGTGGAGCGTGCGATCCGGATGCACGAAAACCTGCTTGAACGGGCGGACCTTGCGCCCGAGCAGAAGATGACGGCACTGTACGAACTCGCGCAGGATTATCTCAAGGCCGGCCTGCTGGACAGGGCCGAAGAATTGTTCGGCAAGTTGCAGGGAACGCAATACGAACAGCAGGGATTCAAATTTCTTCTGGAAATTTTCGAGCAGGAAAAGGACTGGAAGAAGGCGATCGAAACGTCGCGCAAGATGGACTCGGTTTCCGGGCAGTCGAGTGCGAAGGACATAGCCAATTTCTACTGCGAGCTCGCGGCCATTGAGATCACGCATTCGCGTTGGGATCAGGCCCGCGACTATCTGAGCGAAGCCCTGAAGGTAAACCGCAGGAGCGCGCGTGCGAATATCCTGCTCGGCGACACCGAAATGGGGGAGGGCCGGCCCCAGGCTGCGATCGAGTACTGGAAGGGCCTGGAGAGCCAGAACCCCGCTTATATCGCCCTGGTAGCCGAGAAAATGCTCGCCGCACATCGCAGTCTCGGGCGTGAGGACGAAGGATTGCAACTGCTGCGCGGCTATCTCGCCAACTATCCGTCCCTCGACCTGCTGAACGTGATTTTCCAGGGCGAGCTCGATCATCGCGGAGCGGACCACGCTTACCGTCTGGTACGAGATGAGCTCGCGCGTAATCCGACATTGCTCGGTTTGGACAAACTTCTCGAGGCGCAGCTCCTGGAAGCGCCGGCTGAGCGCCGCCACGAACTTCAGTTGATCAAGAATCTGGTGCATCAGCACACCCGCAGCCTGGCCCTTTACCGGTGCGAAAGCTGCGGTTTCAAGGCGCGCCAGTTCTACTGGCATTGCCCGGCGTGCCATGGTTGGGAAACCTATC
>JANXPQ010000364.1 GCA_025357235.1 Betaproteobacteria bacterium | reverse complement strand
GAGCAATACCAGCACGCGAATCAGGCTTCGCCGCTCGACCTCGCCGCCGCGCTGGCCTATATGGCCCAGGGCGAGACCCCGCTGATGAACGAATCCCCTGCACCCCGTGCGCGCTTCGAGGATGAGGGCGGGAAGCGCGAGCACCCGCGCGAAGGAGGTCGCGAAGAATCACAGCGCCCCCACGCCGGCGAAGCGCAGGCCGAACGGCCGCGTCGGCCCCGTCGTGGCCCCGAGCCCGGCATGCAGACTTATCGCATCGAAGTCGGCCACCAGCATGGCGTGAAACCCGCCAACATCGTCGGCGCCATCGCCAACGAAGCGCAGATGGACAGCCAGCATATCGGCCGCATCGAAATCTTCGACGACCACAGCCTCGTGGACCTGCCTGAAGGCATGCCCAAGGAGCTTTACCGGGAATTGCAAAAGGTGTGGGTCGCCGGCCAGCAGCTGCGCCTGAGCAAGATTGAGTCAGGCGGCGCGCCGGCGTCTGGCGGCGCCAGAGGAAAGGTAAAAGGTAAAAGGTAAAAGGTAAAAGTAGAAAATCGGTTTGTCGCTTTGTTCCGACTCAGTACTGACTTTCACTTTCCCCTTTAACCTTTTACCTCGCTTCGTTCCTCTTTCCTCTATGTGTATGAGCTTACCGCGCCGGCAGCGGTGACGCTCGGGAAGTTTCCGCGGTTCCTGGGCATCGCTCTAGAACCCCTCGTGTATTCCGTCGTTTTTCACCAGCAGATGTTTGGGCTTGCCCCCGGGAGCCCGCTGCAGATGCGTTGCCACCTGCCTGCAGAGGCGCTTGAGGTGGCTCGCATCATGGCTTGCGATCACTTCATCCAGGAAGTCCACGCGATGCGTCGCATTCGGCAACGCCAGGTGCATCTGGTGAACGCCCTCCATATGTTTGTGCTCGATCGATGCTCCAGCGAACGCATTGCCCAGCGTCTTGAACAATATTTCGATCTTCTCTTTCATGCGCCCTCCCGTCGTTGCAAACCCGGCATTGCCCATTCCAAGCCTCGGAGTTTATGCCTGTCCCGGATCGCCCGCGCAGGTTCTACAGATCGCGACGGGCGCCGCGGGGATAGAGGCTCACCTTGCGGACGAGGTCGGCCATGGACGATTCGGAGCCGTAGGTCAGTGCAGAGCGGTCGATCTTTCCGGCGTATTGCTCCAGCACCAGACTCGATGCGCCTGTACGCCAGACATGGACACCGGCCGCGAACTCACCGCCCATGCCGGCGATTGCAAGAAAGCTGTGGTCTTCGCCCTCACCGAAACGTGCGGTCAGGATTTGCAAGAGCTCCTTGTACCGCCGCAGCCCGAGCGTGACCCGGGCTCGCTCCAGCCGCGAATCGTCGAACACCGCTTCGATGCGCTGCACCGGCAAGCCCGCAAAGACAATCGGGATCGGCGAAGATGCTGTGCAGACCCGGTGCCCGGTCTGCGCGTCACAGGCGAGCGAGGCACCCTGCGCTATTTCGTCGAAGCGCGCGCCAATGCGCCCCGGTCCAAGCGCGTCCCATGCATCCGCAGAATGTGCCCGCCCCGCCCCCGACGCCAGCAGCACCGACAGCAGAAATGCACCAATCAGTTTCACGCATTCACCCTTCATGGTCGAATACCCGTGCGAAGCCAGGAGTTATGGTCGAAGACCGGTATGCCGTGGGCGGCACCCGTTTAGATCGGTATCCTGTGGAATCCCCTCGCGGGAAAACATTTAAATCTGCTATTTATTATTGCAGAACCGGTACATACGGCTTTACCGTAGAGCCGTCGTCCGTCAAGCTATCCGGGCAACCGTCAAGAAAAGAAAGGCAAGAGAAATGGGCCTAATCGTCCCTTGCACGAGTATATTTCCACGTCGCGGAGGTGAAGTTCTTCAACAGCGGCAGAATGATTTTTGTTTTCCCCATCACAATAATTATTCTCGGAAGCGGAGAGGGTAAAGATGGCTGAAAGGCGTACCTCCATGCACAAAAGGCGGCCCGATTCGCCCGCTCATATTCCGGTCAGAAACAGTATCCTCTCCGCCTTGCTTTCCACACAATACAAGAACCTTCTGCCCAAGCTTGAGCACGTGCAATTGAAAACCGGTCAGATCATTTACCGGGCGGATCAGAAAATCGAGTACGTATACTTTCCCGAAGAAGCCGTGATCGCGATGGTCGATACCACAGACGATCGCCGCACCGTCGAGGTCGGTATAGTCGGTAGCGAAGGTCTTGTGGGCATCAATGTTTTCTTGGGCGGTATCATTACGCCCGACAAAGCGATTGTGCAGCTCCCAGGCGGCGCGATGAGGATGAAGTCGAAAGACTTGCGAAAAGTACTGCGGTTCGGCAGCCCGCTTCAGCGATTGCTTCTGGATTACACGCGCACGCTTCTTTCGGTGATTAGTCAATCAGTAGCGTGCAGTCAACACCATGAGGTAGAGCAGCGCCTCGCACGTTGGCTACTCACCATGAACGATTATGCTGGCCCACGCGGGTTTCTAATGGTCCACCAATTAATTGCCGCCATGCTCGGAACGCGCCGCGAGAGTGTTTCAGCGGCTGCCAACAAACTTCAGTCAGCCAGATTGATCAGCTATAGCCGTGGTCAAATAACCGTTCTTGACAAGCGCGGTCTGCAGAAGCAGTCATGCGAGTGCTATGAGTTCATCAGACGGCAATACGAGACCCTGCACCGCGAGCTGCCACGATTGCTGTCCGGGAAATGATGGAATCCGCGGACCGTCGACCGTCTTGCAGACCTGAACACGATTCTTAGTGGAATCCCCTTGGGCGAATCCCGTGGGCACACATTCACGCCTGCATCCGCTTAACGCTAAACTATATCTCCGAGTCCCCCGCTTCAAGCCCGAGCCACGGTATGCTGATCTTCCGGCAGTTGTTCGACACGCAGTCCTCCACATATACCTATCTTCTCGGCGACAGCCGCGGTCGCGAGGCGGTGCTGATCGATCCGGTCTTCGAGCAGGCGCGCAGGGACGCGGCGCTGTTGGGCGAACTCGACCTGCGTCTGGCCTGCACGCTGGAAACCCACGTCCACGCGGACCACGTGACCGGTGCGTGGATGCTGAAGCGGCAATTCGGCAGCCGGATCGGCCTGGCGCGCAACAGCGGCGCAGAAGGCGCCGACCGTTACCTTGCGTCAGGCGACAAGATTGAATTCGGCGAACGCCATCTGCAGGTCCGCGCGACGCCGGGCCACACGAATGGATGCCTGACCTACGTGCTCGACGACGAGAGCATGGCTTTTACCGGAGACTGCCTGCTGATCCGCGGCAGCGGACGCACGGATTTCCAGCAAGGCGACGCGCACGCGCTCTACCGCTCGGTGCACACCCAGATCCTCACGCTGCCGCAGAATTGTCTGCTCTATCCCGCACACGACTATCGGGGACTCACGGTGACGAGCGTGGCGG
>JANXPQ010000362.1 GCA_025357235.1 Betaproteobacteria bacterium | reverse complement strand
ATGCGGGGCCGATGTCTTTTTTATAAACCAGTTGGCGAAGTGGGCAGATCGTGCCTTCCGCGTCGGCTGGTTACTCCTCCCCCGGCTGTTTTTGCCAGAAGCCTCCTTTGCATCGGATCGGCTCGGCCTATCCGGCAAATTTTTCTGATTCGGTGAAGCGACAGCTTTTCTTGCGGGCAGAACCACCGCGGCGGGCAATTACGTTGCCATATGGGCAGAACGCACAGCAGTCGCCGGGTATCGGTTGCAACACGCCACGGCGATGCATTCTTGGGAAGGGGAAATGTCCTTATGACATCGTCTTCCCGCTGGAATCTGCATTGGGGCAGGTCAACACCGAACAAACCGCGCGAAACCCGCGCCGCCACCGGCTCTTACGGAAATCGCACAGTGGGGCGCAGACTAACTGCCCGCAGCAGACAGAGTCAATCTTGCACTGCGTCAAGAAATATTGCCGGCGCCGGAGAGGGCGGAGACGATGGGGGAGCCGGACGCATCGGGATTGGCGTCGCACTCATGAATCAGGTCTTCGAGCACGGCTCGAACGATCACCAGGTGGGCGATCTTCGAGCGCACTGCACAGAGTTTGTCGGCGGCGATCGCCCGGCTTCCCGGGGCGTTATTGCCGAGCGCCAATAACTGGCTGATTTCCTTGAGGCTGAAGCCCAATTCCTGCGCGCGCTTGATGAAATGCAACCGTTCCAGCGCCGCCAAAGGATACTGGCGATAACCGCTTTGCGGCTTGGCGGGTTCCTGGAGCAGTCCGAAGTTCTGGTAATAGCGAATGGTTTCCACGCCGACGTTGGCATGTTTGGCCAGCTTGCCGATCGTGAAACTTTCCTGCCGCATGATTCCGATCCTCATGAATTGCCGGATGTCCGGGTGAAGCTACCGGTGTTTTCGGATATCGGAACATATTGGACGGCCTTGAGGAGATTGCCGCGAAGCTGCGCCAAGGGTCGCGAGCCGACGGATAAGAAAGCGAATGAAGAAATGAAAAACGGCGCACCGTTTGGTGGTGCGCCGCTGTTTCCATTGCGTTTTCGGCCTTAGTGATCGCTCACCGGCGGCCTGCTGCCCTTGCTTAGCTGCGGCCGAATGCGACCGCTTCCTTGCTGACCGTTACAGCGACCTTCGTATCACCCTTGGCGGAATCGCCGCCGGAGTCGGCAACATTACCGGTAATTTGCACATTCGGCGCGCTCGCGCGGCCATATACGTTGGCGACATGTTCCGCCTGGAAAGTGGTTACGCCGGTTTCAGCAAAGGCGCCCGTCGTGGCAATCGCGAAGCCCGCAGCGATGATGAGTTTGGTTGCATTCATGATGATTCATCTCCAAATAAGAATAACTGACCCTATCTTGCGCGCGTCCCGTCAATGCTGGCGGGCTGGACGAAAACCCTTTCGTCCGTCGCATGGGTAGTATTAGACGTCTTTGCGGCGTCGCACAATAGACTTCACGAGACCATATGATCTATTCCGAAATGGAATTTATGGAAAGCAGTGAGAGGTAAGGAGTGAGGGAATGAATGCAACGGCTTTGTGAGGCCTTGATAATTCACCCCTTACTCCTCACCCCTTACCGGTTTTAATTCAGTGATCTATCTTTTCCGCCGCAGTCATCAATTCCTCCTCGTCGATCCCGAGTGCCTCCAGGGCGCAGTCGCCGCCTTGCGACCAGTCCCTGCATCGTGGTCCGACGTTGTGCCGCGTATAGATCCACTCCGCGGCCAGGACCAGCGCCACCAGCTTGCAGATTTCCTCCGGCACCGAACCGCCTTGCAGCAGCGCATAGTCGTGGTGGCACAGGATCGCCGTGCAGGTTTCTTCCTGAAGTAACCAGCTCTGCGCCAGCCTGGCGCCGATGCTCGCATGGTCCAGCCCGAATTCGTCGATCTCGTCCGCCGTGATGGCGCGGCCGTTGTCCAGGTGGCTGACCTTCATGAAGTTTGCGTAGCCGGGGTATTTCCGGATCATCAGGGGAATGCCGCAATCGCGAAACAGCGCAAACGTATAAGCCTCGTCCCGGTTCTTGATGCCCAGCGGCCGCGCCAGTTGCGCAGTCACCTCCGCAATGCCCGCGGAGGCTTGCCAGAAAGATTCCATGGCGGCGTTGTCGCCGACGGGAAAGGCCTGGCGCAGTAGCAGGCCGGTGACGATGTCGACGGTATTGCGCAATCCCAGCAGGTGCAGCGCCTGGTTTACCGAAGTCGCCTTCGATCGCAGCCCGAAGAACGGCGAATTGACCGTTTTCAGCATCGATGCGGACAGGCTCACATCTGCGCTGATCAGCTTCGAGGCCTTGTTGTAGTCGGGATCGTCCTCGCGCATTTCCTTGAGCAACTTCGTGAGCACGGCGGGGCAGGGCGGAATGCCGATGTCGCGAACGATCTTGTCGGCTTCCTTGTCGATCTCCTGGAGGTTCGGTTCCACAATGTTTCCCCTTGTGTGTTGTCGAAGGTTGCAAGGCGACGCGTTAACCGCGCTAACGACGCCCGCCTGGGGAAACTTGAGCGGCCCGCATGCGTAGCCGCGGCGCACGCGGCATAATGGATGCAGCACGAATTGAAGGTGTCGCCGGATTGAGTCACTTGCGCCGATCCGGATCGCGGCCTTCGCACGCAAGGAGGAGCATGAATATTCCGTACGCCAAAGGCCTTCCGCTGTCTGCCGCGTTGTTGGTGATGTCGTTATGCTGACCAGGCAAAACGCAAGAACGAGATTCGAAGAATGTTGAATACGCCTTTCAGGCATTTACCCAGTCCTCACTGCTGTTCTTATCGCGTCACGTCGCACCCCTCGAGGGGGTATTGAAGTGAATCACGCCGTCACGTTATTTTTGTTTCTTCTGATTCCCGCCATCGGCCACGCAGAGCAAGAGCAGCGTCCCGGCGCGCACGAGACCGTGATCGCCGGCGATTACTTCGGTGCCGGCGCGAATGCTTCGCCCGGCAGCGCGGTGGACGGCGATGCCTTCATCGCCGGCGCGCAGGTCGATTTGAACAAGCCCGTCAATGGCGATGCCTTGCTTGCCGGCGGCGGTGTAGTCATATCCGATCGTGTCGGCGGCGATCTGTACGCGACCGGCGGCAGCGTGACGATCGATGGTTCTGTCGCGGGCAACGCCCGCCTGGCCGGCGGCCACGTCGAAATCACCAGGGGCGGCCAAGTCTCCGGGAAGGTGACGCTGGTCGGCGGTCGCGTGACGGTGCAGGGCAAAGCCGGCCGGCAACTCGCCGTATTCGGCGAACACGTCACGCTCGACGGCGAAGTCGCGGGCAACGTCACGATCGCATCGCGCAGCTTGTTCATCGGACCGAACGCGCGCGTGTCGGGCAAGCTGACTTATCGCGGCTCATTGCCGGCGCAAGTCGATCCGGGCGCGGTAATCACCGGTGGCATCAATTACCTGAGCTTCGATTTCGAAGACGAAACCTATCAGCCCGTCGCGAGGGTGATCGCATGGGTCGGTGCCATCGCGTTCACCGCCGGGCTGTTTTTGATCGGAATGCTGGCGATCATCGCCGCGCCGCAGGCGACGGCGCGTATGAGCGGGCTCGGACGCTCGCGACCGGTTTCCGCGCTCGCGCTGGGGCTGGTTACGATAATCTGCGTGCCGATTGCCGTCATACTGCTGATGCTCACCATCGTCGGCATTCCTTTCGCGTTCATGCTGCTGCTGGCGTGGCCGATGGTCCTGATCTTCGGGTACCTGGCCGGCGTCATGGCAGTGAGCGATGCGGTGGCGGGGCCGAGCGCGGATGCGAAGGGGCGGCGCATCTTCCTGCTGGCGATGGGGCTGGGCGTCATGCTGCTGTTCGCACGCGTCCCGTTTGCCGGCTGGCTCATCGGCATGCTGCTGCTGGTCATGGGCGTCGGCGCGATGGCGCTCAGTGCGATGAGCGTCTCCGTGCCGGTCAGGGTGAAGAAGGAAAAGCGTGCGGTGGCAGCGCAGGAAACGGAGCCGGTTTTGCGCAAGGAACCGACTTTCCGCGTCGATTAGGACTTTAAAAGACAGAGGAACGATGACAAGAACGACAAGAGGTATTTTCACCGGCGCAGCATTGCTGCTTCTCGCCCTGGCCGCCGGATGTGCGATGCCGAAGAAAATGGCACAGCCCGTGATCGAGAAAGACGTCAGTCGCGTGATAAAGCTTGGCGACGGTACCACCTGCGTGGAACCCGCCGGACTCGCCGAAAGCCGGGGAACCCCCGCCGCGGTTCAACTCAAGGAATTGCTCGACTACGATGCGGGAGCCAGTGACGCGCTGGCCAAGGCCAGGGAACTCAAGCTCAAGCCCGAAGAGGTCGAGGCGGTGTACTTCGATGCCTGCCGTGCCTACTCGAACGCGCAGATCAAGACAGAAGACTTCGAAAAGGGCAAGACGGTCTACTACGGGCTGCGGCAGCAATTCGTTGCGCAGAGCGTGAAGGAATGGCAGGAAAAAAAGGAAGGCATCGCCGATGCCGGCAAGCTCTGCCTGGTCACCCTACCCGACACCGATCCCGACCATCGCAGCTTCACGCGCGTCGTGCCCGCGGATTCCACCGTCAACGATTGCGCGCAACTGGCCGCCACCAATGGCAGCGGCGAAATCCTGCTCGGCTGTACCACGGGACATTGGCAAAACACGTGGGCGAAGCGACCGATCGCGGTGAGCGTGAAAGTTCGCAATCTTTCCGTGAGAGGCACGGCTTCCGCGCCGGATCCGGATTGCGGATGGAACTGATGCGCGGAGGCGAGTCGGTTCCGTCCGCAGGCTGGAGGTAAGAGAGAAAAGGTTAAAGAGGAAAGGTTAAAGAGGAACGAAAAGACCGAGGTCGAGGTTGTCCTGATTTTTGTGTGTGAGGAGAGTTGAACATATTACGCTTGTGACCGTGTGAAGCGATCTTGATAGAGGATTGCGAATTGATTCATTGCCGGTTTCCAACTGAATATTCCGCGCCCCCAAGCCGCAGTGATGTTGCGAAGCGCCAGCCAGATCAATTTGGTGGCGGCCTCGTCCGATGGGAAATGGCCGCGGGTCTTGATGATCTTGCGCAACCTGGCATTCACGCTCTCGATGGCATTGGTGGTATAAATCACCCGCCGCACTTCGGGCGGGAACGCGAAGAACGGAATCACGTTGCTCCAGGCCCGGCGCCAGGAGGCCGTTACGGTGGGGAATTTCTGCCCCCAAGCTCCGGTTTCAAAGGTCGCCAGCTCGGCCTCAGCGCTCTGGGCATTGACGGCGGTGTAGATCGGCTTGAGGGCTTGCGCCAACGCCTTTCGGTCCTTCCGACTGGCATAGTCCAGGCTGTTACGAATCAAGTGAACGATGCACGTCTGCAACGTGGTGGCCGGATAGGTGACCGCCAGCGCCTCGGGCATGCCCTTCAAGCCGTCAGTGACCGCGATCAGGATATCGCTCACCCCGCGCGTGTGCAGGTCGTTGAATACCTTCATCCAGAATTTCGCCCCTTCCGTGTTCTCGATCCACAGCCCGAGGATGTCGCGGCTCCCATCGGGCAGCACCCCCAAGGCCAGGTAGACCGCCTTGTTGCGTACCACGTTGTCCTCACGGATCTTCACCCGCAGGGCATCGAAGAACACCACCGGATACATCGG